>JBEIGR010000473.1:0-4780 GCA_040381795.1 Verrucomicrobiaceae bacterium
GGGGGCATGATGCTGCAAAGCTGGATCTATCCCAAATCGAGCCAGATGGATGTTTTTGACGTGGCGAAGTCCTCCATGACGACGCTCCACCAAGCGAAGGAACGTGCGGCGATGACGCCGTGGGTTTCCCGGCTTCAGGATGTGTTTTTCACGAATATCCTCGCCCCTTCGCCCACGATGCTGGATCAAAGTAAGGCGCAGGAACGCAAGACGCGGCGTGTGGTCTCGCTCGTGGACGAAGAGTGGTTCGTGCTCGACTTTCGCCACGCTTTGTGGGCTGGATGGATGATTCTGATGCTGCTCGGTCTCACGGGTCTGCCTAACGCGGCCGAGCACGCTGGCGTGGCTACGGGGGCACTGCTGCTGCTCGGCTGGCAGGTGCTGTTTTATGGGGCGTTGGAAGATCCTGGCGAGCGTCTTCTGCAATCCGCCGCCTGGACGCCGGCCGTCGTGGCTCTCACCGGCGTGGGCGTGGGTCGTGCGCTGGACAAGTTCAAGACCCTCGGCGTGCCTGTGGCCGTGCTTTTGCTGGCCTTCACCGTCGCCCAAAGCACACGGAACTACCGCTTCATCCACGAGATCGCGGAGCAGTTGCGGATTTCGGCGTCGATGTGAGACCGAACGAAACTCGGGCTTGGCGGGAGGCGTTGTTTGTGAAAACATGAACCTCCACGCCATGAAGCTGCCTTTCGCGTCCCTTTTTCTCCTCGCCAGCCTGCCGCTGCCTGCGGCTGCGGATTTGTCGAAACCCCTCGAAGCCCTGCGAGCCGTGCAAAAGGAAGGGCAGGGGAACGAGGCGGCTTCCAAGGCCTGGCAGGAGATCACGAAGGCAGATGCCGCGAATCTGCCCAAAGTGCTCAAAGGCATGAACGGGGCCAATCCGCTCGCCGAGAACTGGCTGCGGGCCGCCGTTGGGGTGATCGCCGATGAAGCGTTGAAGGCCAAAAAGATGCCGATGGAGGCTCTTGTGGCCTTTTTGAAGGACTCGGCGAACAGCCCCGGTGCTCGGGTGGTGGCTTTTGATCTCATTCAGCGTGCCAATGCGAAGCTGGGGGAGGAATTGACACCTACGCTCATCAATGATGTGAGCAGCGAACTGCGCCGTCATCCGGTGGCGAAACTCATTGAAACCGGCGACAAAGCCTTCGCTGCCCAAGATAAGACCGCCGCGGTGCTCGCCTACCGTAAAGGGCTCGATGGTGCCCGCGATGAGGACCAGATCAAAACGCTCGCGAAGAAGCTCCGGGATCAAGGCCAGGAGGTCGATCTGCCCACGCACTTCGGCTTTCTCATGAGCTGGAAGCTCATCGCGCCCTTCAGCAACGCGGACCGCAGTGGTTTCGATACTGTCTATCCACCGGAGAAGGAGCTGAAATTTGACGCTGCCTACGAAGGCAAGGGCAAGGAGGCCAAGTGGGTCGATTTCACCAGCAAGGATGAGTACGGCAAAATCGACTTCAACAAGCCCTTCGGCATGGAGAAGAGTGTTACAGGCTATGCCACCACCGACTTTGCGAGTGCCGAGGACCGCCCGGCGGAGATCCGCATCGGCTGCAAAAACGGTTGGAAGGTCTGGCTGAATGGCGAGTTGCTCTTTGCCCGCGATGAATACCACCGCGGTGCGAAGCTCGATCAATACAAACTGCCCTGCCAGCTCAAGAAGGGCAAAAACACGCTCCTTGTGAAGTGCTGTCAGAACGAGCAAACCGAGCAGTGGACCGTCGAGTGGGAATTCCAGCTCCGCGTCTGCGATGCAACGGGCACGGCGATTGTGGCGGCGAAGTAAGTTTCAATGGCGCGAACCAAATGAAGCCGAACCAACAAACACGCCGAAAGCTCCGTTCTGCGGCTGTGATGCTGTCAGCCGCGGCATTGTTTGCAGGTTGGTCGGGACTTTACAAAGCATCACCACTTGAAACGGTCGATGTTGCTTTAAAAGTGATCTACTTGGTGATGACGCTGTTGGTAATCTGGGTGCACATTACGCAATCACCCTTTCGTCAGCTGTGGTGGGGTTGGATGTTCTTTCTCGCTGGCGGGTTCTGCGGCCTCTTTTTTACCACCATGACGATTTCGTCGCTCTCCGTAGGTGATGGGGCTCGACTCGCTCTGGGTGGTTTTCAGGCGGCGTCAGCTTTCGGCAGTCTTCTCGGTGGCTGGGTCCTGGTGTTCGACAAAGACATCAAGGCTTGGCGGAACCAATTAAGAATCGGCGGACTGAAGATGGTGCAATAGACTCCCACTCATGAACACGCCTGCCTCACAACCCACCTTGAAGCTCAGCGTTGCTTTCGCAGGCATGTACCTTCTCGTGTTCGATTACGCCATCCGGGATCTTTTGAGAGCGGTTTCCGTCGCTTGGGTCTTACTCATCACCCCCGCCTCTCTATGGATTGTCTGGACCGGGGTTTTCAAGTCCTCCGGGCTTCAGTTGTTGTGGGGATGGCCGACCTTTTTGCTTGGGAGCTTCGCCAGCGTGGTGTTGGCCTGCCGCCTGGCTTTTGGAGCGTTGATGTTCATGCATGTCTCCTCGACCCAACTTTTGTTGCACAGCCTTCTTTTGCTCCCGACAGGTTGGCTCCTTGTCTTTGATCGCGACCTGAAGCGTTTCAGGGCGCACCTGCGAAAACTGGAGGACCAAAACTGCAAACTCCGAACTTGGGACTAAACCATTCAAATACACCATGAAGACATCCATCTTCCTCCTGGCCTTTGGCCTTTATTCCTCGCTCACCTACGCAGACTGGCTCCAGTTCCGAGGTCCTAACGCGGCAGCCGTTTCCACGGATGCCCAAGTTCCTTCAGACGAACTTAAAATTGCGTGGACGGCGGATCTGCCGGGACGTGGGCTCTCCGCGCCGATTGTCGTGGGAGACAAAGTCTTTGTGACTTGCTCCAGCGGCCCTGGCCAGGAGACGCTGCATGTGTTCTGCTTCAACGCGAAGGACGGCTCGAAGCGCTGGGAGCGTGCGATGCGTGCCACGGGCCGCACGATGTCGCACACGAAGACCTGCGTGGCAGCGAACACGCCGTGTAGCGACGGCGAGCGTGTCTTTGCGCTGTTTTCATCGAATGACCTCTTTGCCTTCGACCTCGATGGCAACCTCCTCTGGCTGCGCGGGCTGACCTTTGACTACCCCAACGCGAGCAACAGCCTCGGCATGTCGCAATCGCCCGTGGTGATCGGCAAGACGCTCGTGGTGCAGAGCGAGAACGATGCGGAATCCTTCGCCGCCGGTCTCGATGTGGCCACGGGCATGAACAAGTGGAAGCTGGAGCGTCCGAAGGCGGCGAACTGGACGAGCGCCACGCTGTTGAAGGGCGTGGCCGCCTTACAGTCGAGCAAAGGCATCGTCGGCGTCGATCCAGACACGGGCAAAACGGTTTGGAACTATGAGGACGGGGCCAGCACAATTCCGTCGAGCGTGGTGAGTGGCGATTTGATTTACGCCGTGTCGAAAGGCATCACCGCGCTCGCGCCTGAGAAGGGCTCGGTGACGCAGCTCTGGCGCAATGAGAAGCTCAATCCCGGAACCGCTAGCCCGCTGGTGCTTGGAGATCATCTTTTCGTCGTGAACGGCGCTGGCGTGCTGATCAAGGCAAGTATTAAAAACGGAGACGAGCAATGGAAGCTGCGCCTTAAAGGCCCGTTCAGCGGCTCACCAGTGGCAGCTAGTAAGCGCATCCATATCGTGAATGAGCGCGGCATCTTCCAAACCATCGACCCCGAGGCTCCTGAGGGCAGAGTGACGCAGGAGATCGAACTCAAGGAAACCCTGCTCACTACACCCGCCATCTCCGGTGGCGCGATCTATGTGCGCAGTGACGCTAAGCTCTGGAAGCTGCAATGATGGAACCGCCTGACCAGCAGGAAGAGCTCTTGATCTCCAACGAGATCGAGCAGGAGACTTCGCGGGCGCTCGGCAAGGAGACCCGTCAGGTGCTCACCGCCGTGCTTGTGGTGGCCGCCTTCATGGCACTGGCGCACTTCACGCCGATGAAGGCCTGGATCACGAATGTGCAGTCTTGGAAGGGCTTTGTGCGCGAGTTTGGCTGGATGGCGCACGCGGTCTTCTTGCTCGTCACAGCGGGCGCGGTGATGATGGGGGTGCCGCGTCTGGCTTTCTGCTCGGCGGCCGGGCTCATTTTTGGTTTTGGTGAAGGACTTCTGCTCTCGCTCGTGGGCTCCACGCTGGGTTCTTATGGTGCCTTCATCCTTTCACGTCATGGCTTTCGCCGTGCGGCGGAAGCCCGTGCGGAGAAGTGGCCTTGGTTGAAGAAGATGCTGAAGAAGCCCTCCGTGATGCGTGTCTTCTGGGCGCGGCAGCTCATGGTGCCCGGCATTGTGCTGAATGTGCTCATCGGCATGACGCCCGTGCGCCACTCACGCTTCCTGCTCGGCACGGCACTGGGCTATCTGCCGCTTAACATCGCCTTCAGCCTCGTCGGCAGCGGCTTGGGCAAGGAGAGCATCACTGCGACCATGACACAGCTACTCGCGGCCATGGCGGTGATCAATGTCGCGGCGTGGCTGGTGTTTCGATATATGCGCAGCGCTCGCATGAAGTAAGCTCGTTTGGCATAACGTTGCCATTGCAAGAGGCGTTGTCATGCATGCAGTCATCGTCTGGCATACTTTGAATGTTCGAAGCACGAAGCACGAAGCACGAAGCACGAAGCACGAAGCACGAAGCACGAAGCACGAAGCACGAAGCACGAAGCACGAAGCACGAAGCACGAAGCACGAAGCACGAAGCACGAAGCACGAAGCACGAAGCAC
>JBEIGR010000474.1:0-4763 GCA_040381795.1 Verrucomicrobiaceae bacterium
AGCATGAGCAACTGCGCCCCGCTGAAGATCGCCAGCGCCCCCATCAGCGAAGGCCAGCCCGCCTGCCGGGACTCGACCAACAAAAGCTCCGCCGCCACCGCGCCCAGCAGCAGCACACCACCCGCACAAAGCACCACGCCCAGCACGGAGGCGATGCGCAGCGGCATCACGCTAAAGCCAAACAACAGCCCGCAGGCCAGCCGCACCAGCTTCCTCAGCGTGTAGCCGCTTTGCCCGCTCGCCCGTGGCTCATGCGCCACTTTGAGCCGGGTGAAACGATTCGTCGCACCCAGGATCAACCCATCGAGATACGGAAACGGGCTGCGATGATCCGCCACGCGGTCGATCAACTCACGCCGCACCGCCCGGAAGCTCGACAGATACAACTCACTCGGTTTCCCCAGCAAGAACGTGGCGCAGGCATTCGCCAGCCGACTGCCCACATTTCGCCACCGGGCATGCTTTTTCTCATCGTAGAAGGTGTAGGCCACCTCAGCATCGGAGGCCCGCAGATGTTCCAGCACGCGGCGAGCCTCCGAAACGGGGTTTTGCAGGTCATCATCCAGATTCACCACGAAGCGACCTGTCGAACGCCGCCAGCCTACGAGCACCGCCGCATGCTCGCCGTAGTTTCGAGCCAGTTCCACGAGCGTTACCGGCACGGGAAAATCTGTCAGCAGCTTTTGCGCCGCTGAGTAGGTGCCATCCGTGCTGCCATCATCCACCAGCACCAGTTCCCAAGTATCCCGCAGCGTCATCGCCTCCGCCCGAAAAGCTCCCAGTAGAGGACGCAGCATCTCCCCCGTATTGTGGAGGGGGACGACGAAGCTGAAATCGGGGGCTGGGTGCGGCATGGAGGACAGCTTCATGAGAGCACGCCGCCTCGAAGCCTGCACATGACCTCCGGTGTGGCGTTTTTTGCCACTCACATGTCATGGCGAGTCCGTTTTCCCCAGCGAAGGCAGCAGCCACTCATCACGCGGAAAGAGATCAAAGGTCGGCAGGCCCTGCCATCTTCCGCCTCCGCTTGACCTCCGCCTGCTTCCTCACCTAAAAAGCGGCTCACGCATGACCTCCGCCGAAGGCAAAGAACTCCTCCCGCCCTTCCTCGACTTCGCGAAGAGGTTGAAGGGCGGTGAAAAGAGCGAGCACATCCTCACCCACGCCTGCGCCGACATCCCCGAGATCAAAAACACCCCGCACACCCACGGGCCGCGTGCCGCCCTCATGGCTGCGCTGGATCACCGTCCAGCGAGGCGAGCAATCGGCTGACCACGGGATCTCCCGGCTGCAAGGCATCGGCGAGAGAGAGATAGAGCCTCGCACGTCGCGGATGCTGCTGATCGTTATGCACGAGCCCCAGCAACTTGTTGGCGATAAAATGGTCCGGCTTCTGATGGACTACCTGCTCCAGCATCTGCGCCGACTCCTCGAGCCTGCCCATACCAGCCAGTGAAATCCCCGCATTGACGAGGAGAATGAGGTCTTGGCGTGCCTTCGGATCGATCTCCATCAGCTCCATAGTCACCTCATGGCATTCCCGCCAGCGATTCGACCTCGCCAAGATCGCGGAGAGATTGCTGCGAGAGGAATAGAAGCGTGGCTCGATCTCCAGGCTTTTGCGGAAGGCCTTCTCAGCCGCTTCAAAGTCTCCCGCCTCCCCATAGGCAGCGCCGAGATTGTTCCAGGCCCCAAATTGCGCCGGGCTCTTTGCCACCGTATCCTCCCACAGCGTCACATCCGTGCGCCACACCTCATTGCGCAGGCAGGTGACCAGCGAGAGAGCGAAAACCGCCACGCCCGTCACCAGCGGCCCCGGCAAAAAGCCCGGAAGCTGCCGCAGCCGGTCCACCACGCACACCAGCGCCACCAGCACACCGATGGAGGAAAGGTAGCTGCGATGCTCCGCCATCATGTCTGGCAGCGGCACCAGCCCGGAGGAGACCGAGACCGTCCCGAAGAACCAAAGCACAAAGGCAAACACCAGCCTCCCCTGCCCTCCCATCCACCCGTGACCACGCAACCACCAGGCCACACCCAACAATCCCAGCAGCAGCGCCGCCGCCCGCAGCACCGGCCCCTCCGTCACCGACTGATACACCGGCCACTGCGGATACAAATTCTGCCCCGAGGGCCACACGATCATCCGCAGATATTCCACGATCACCGTCCACTGCGTGATCACATACTGCCAGTGCCCCCACGGCTTCTCCCGCAGGTTCACGATGTGCAGTACCTGCCCCAGGCTCCACTCCCCACCGTTCTGCGCCGCCGAGACCGCCATCACCATCACCGGCACTACCGGCAGCGTGATGAGCAGTGGCACTGCCCGCCAAAGCGTGGTGCGCAACCGCGTGCCCACCACCAGCCAGTCCAGCCCCACCACCAGCAGCGGCACCACCACCACATCCTCCTTCGTCAGCATCCCCAGCAGCGCCGCCGCCACAGCCCCCGCCTTCAGCCCGTGCCGCCGCCACCCTTCCGCCTCCACCGCTTTGAAATGCAGCACCAGGCACAGCAGCACCCAGAACGCCCCCAGCGAGGTGAAGCGCTGCACGATGTAGGTCACCGATTCCACCGCCAGCGGATGCGCCAGAAACAGCAGCGCCGAGCTCACCGCGATGAACCGCACCGAAGCCCCACTCATCAGCCCGCGCCCCTCCAACGCCCGGCCCAGCCTCAGCAGCAGCACCAGGATCAGCCAGCCATTCGCCGCATGCACCGCGATGTTCACCACGCGAAACCACCGCGGCTCAAAACCATCCAGCGCATGGTTCCAGTAGAACGTCGCATACGCCAGCGGCCGCAGCAGCATGTTCGCCGTCAGATCCGGCTCCGTGCCCAGTTTCACCGGCCACTCCGCAAAGCCCCGGAAATCCGCCAGATAGGCAAACGCCGTCGTCTGCGCGAAAAACGGATTCTCCTTCATGTAGTAGCAGTCATCGAAGGTCATCGGAAAATCCGCCGTCCAGCCGTAAAGCCCCGCGCAGAGCATCGCGCAGGCCAGCGCCATCCAGCGCACGAGTTGGGAATCCGTGAACCACGAGCGAATCGGCGGTGCCGACGTTTCTGCCGCCGAGGAACCTGTTTTTCGAAGCATGTGTTTTTTCGCCATAACCCCGCCAGACTGCCACGAAACCGCCCCCGCCATCAAAAGACAGCCCTCGTCCGCCGCCACGCCACCCGCCGCCCGCCACACCACCTCATCCAGTCCCTCATCCTTCCACCCCGCCTTCATGCTCACCGCCACAAACGCTGTCGCGGTAAGCGTACACCGCCTCTCCGAGGCGGCTCATCCCCAAAGCTTGAGACACGGACTGGAAAGCCCGTGCGACGAACCACGCATCCTCCTCACACGGTGTCACTGCCCGGTCTGCGCCATCAGCGTAGACAGATCGGGATCGTTCGCATTCAATTCCACGGCTCGTTGCAGGTAGAAGCGGGCCTTATCCTTCTGACTGAGATCGAGAAGGCAGGCACCGAGAACCTTGTGAGCATAAAAATGATCCGGCTGCGCCTCCAGCACACGCTCGAGTGCCTGCATGCATTCATCGACGCGACCCATGCCGGCGAGCGAGATGCCTTTGTAATAGAGCATCTGCACCTCCAGCGGATGCTTCACCGCAGCCTCACCGAGGGCGGCGTCCACGACCTCCAGGCAATCGGTCCACTGACGCAAAAAGACGAGGGAATCGGCGAGGTTGTAATAGCCCATGAGCACCCTTGGGCGGATCTCGATGGCGTGGCGAAAGGCTTCCACGGCCTTCAAACGATCTCCATAGCGCACCTCGGCCGCGCCGAGATTCACCCAGGCGACGTAGCAGCGCGGGCTTTTCTTCGTAGTATCCTCCCAAAGGGCGATGGCGCTGCGCCACACCTCATTCCGGGCACAGGTGGCCCACGACAGGCAGGCGAGCGCCACGGCGGCGAAGCTGCCAACACTCACCGCATGCAGGCGTGAGGGCCGCCACGTGCGCAGTACATCCAAAACGCAGGCCAGCATCACAAAGATGCCCACGGAGGGCAGATAGGCGCGATGCTCCGCCATGAGATTCGGCAACGGCACCAGCCCGGAGGAAATGAAGACGGTGCCGAGATACCAGGCTAAAAACACTGCCACCATGCGCCCATGCCCTTCCCTCGAACGCCGCCACCAAACCAAGCTACCAACGATAAGTCCACCGAGCACCGCCACGGCCACCAGAACCGGCCCATCAAATAGTGAAACATACGACGGCGGCCTCTGGCAGAGGTTTTGCCCGGCGGGCCAGACGATGAGGCGCAGGTACTCGACCATCACCGGCAGCTCGCTCACGAAGTACTGCCACCAGCCCCACGGCTCGAGGTAGAGATTCACCAGATGAAAGGCGCTGAGCACGCTCCACGAGCCTTCGGATAACCCGCGGCTGCACAGCAGCGTCAGCACCGGCACGAGCGGCAGGCACAGCAGAAGCGGCAGCGCCCTCCAAAGCACCACGCGGAGCCGAGTGCGCAGCAGCAGCCAGTCGATCCCCACCGCCAGCAGCGGCACGGTGGCGATGTCCTCTTTGACGAGCATGCCGGCAAGGGCGCAAAGCACCGCGCCGAGGCGCAGCAGCACACGATGCCTCGATTGGACGGCCTCCACTGAAGCGAAATAGAGCACGAGGCAGCCCAGCAGCAGCATCGTGCCCATCGAGGTGAAACGCTGGATGATGTAGGTCACCGATTCCGTGGCCAGTGGATGCACGGTGAAAGCCAGCGCGGCCACCGCCGCCACAAAC
>JBEIGR010000475.1:0-4762 GCA_040381795.1 Verrucomicrobiaceae bacterium
AAACATCGTCAAGGAGCTCGAATACCAGAGCTCCCTGGAGCTCGATCCGCGCACCTTTGACCTCCTGCGCAAGCTCCCGCTCGCCAGCGAGATCATCCGCCATGCGCGGCAGGACCTCGTGCGCCGCCTCGATGCCTACAAGGTCGAGAAGCCCCAGCTCATGGAGGACGTCGTCGCCTTCATCGAGACGAAGATGATGCCCATCATCGTCCGCCACGCCATCTCCGGCCGCGCCGACATCAACACCGAAGACAAGCTCTTCCACGACCCCGAGGCGTTGGCTATTCTGATCGATATTTTCTCCGAACGCGGCTTTCACGCCAAGACCGATGTGCATGTCATCGATATCCCCGACCGCTTTGACCTGCAAACCGGCAAGATCGAATGCCGGAAGAAGAAGGTGTTCCGCATGGCGGTGCAGTTCAAAGGATCGGAGATTCGCCGTGGGTGATGAGCAAGGAGAGGCTTGTCATTTGCCTCGCGAGTCATACGTTCAGGTCATCATGGTCGCCCTAGCCTCCAAATCTGTGAAAACCGCTCGGCGCAGTGCTTCGCCGAGATCCCGGCAGACTGGTGTCGTGCAGCAGGAATCGCGTCCGCTGCTGCCACCGCAGCCATTTCGCTTCACGGTGAAGGATTACTACCGCCTCGGCGAGATCGGCATCCTCAAGGAGGACGACCGCGTGGAACTCATCCAAGGAGAAATCGTCATGATGCCACCCATTGATATTACTCACGCCCAGAGCACGAATCGTAGCACGAAGGCACTGATACGCCTGCTGAGCGGAGACTATGATGTGCGTAATCAAACCCCAGTTCGCCTTGGGCCAGACAGCGAACCGATCCCGGATTTCTCTGTGGCGAAGTTGAAGGATTACAAGGCACACCCCACCGCGACCGATGTTCTGCTCGTATTGGAAAACTCCAACACCTCCCTCAAGGACGACCTCGGCCGCAAAAAGCTCATGTATGCCACCGCTGGCATCCCGGAATACTGGGTGGTCGATCTGAATGCTCGGGTGCTTCACGTTTTCGCCCGTCCGAAAGGTGGCGACTACATGGAGCATCGGATACATGAGGAGAAGGAAACGGTTCAAAGCATCACCTTGAAGCCGCTGAAGCTCAAAGTGGCGGAGTTGCTGCCGTGATGCCTCCCTCCCGTCTCGATTTCAAACTGCAAGCGCGTGCCAGCGGCTCGCGGGCGCGTGCGGCGACGTTTCGGACACTGCATGGAGTTATCCAAACGCCGCTGTTCATGCCGGTGGGCACGCAGGCGACGGTGAAGGCGCAGACGCCGGAGTCGCTGGCGGCGTCGGGATCGCAGATTTTGCTGGCGAACACCTATCATCTGCTGCTCCGGCCGGGGCCGGAGGTGTTTGAGAAGATGGGCGGCATTCACCGCTTCATGAAATGGCCGGGCTCGGTGCTCACGGACTCGGGCGGTTACCAAATCTTCTCGCTACCGCACTCGCGCTCGATGACGGAGAAGGGCGCGGTGTTTCAGAGTTATGTCGATAACCGCCGCATCCTGCTGAGCCCGGAGTTGAGCATCCAGACGCAACGCAGCATCGGCAGCGACATCATGATGGTGCTCGACCAGTGCATCCCGAGCACGGCGGATGAAAAAACGGCGCGGAAGGCCCTGCAGGTCACGCAACGCTGGGCTGCACGCAGTCTCGCGGCACGCGAAGACTCGCCGCAATCGCTCTTCGCCATCGTGCAGGGGGCGTTGTATCCGCATCTGAGGAAAGAAAGCGCCGCCGGGCTGGTCCCGATGCCATTTGATGGCTTCGCCATCGGTGGACTGGCGGTGGGCGAGGAAAAACATCAGCGCGAGGATGTCTGTGAGCTTACCGCCGCGATGCTGCCGGAGGATCGTCCGCGTTATTTGATGGGCGTGGGCATGCCGATTGATCTTCTGGAGGCCGTGCATCGCGGGATGGACATGTTTGACTGCATCATCCCCACGCAGGTGGCGAAACGCGGCACCGCCTTCACCTCGCGCGGCATCGTCGAGTTGCGACGCAGCGTGTATAAATTCGCCGATGCACCACTGGATACCGCCTGCACCTGTCCGGTGTGTGCCACGCACTCACGGGCCTACTTGCATCACCTCACGAAGACGCAGGAGACGCTTGGCTGGACGCTCATCGGCCAGCATAACATCCACTTCTACCACCAGCTCATGCGTGAGATCCGCACGAGTATTCTCGCAGATCGTTTCCTGCCTCTCTACCATGAGAAGCGGGCCATCCTGGCCGAGGAGGATCTCGATCATCCGGTGAAGCCGCCGAAGCGCGGTCAAAGCGCCACGGTGAGTGAAATCGGCTGCTACGAGCTTCATGGTTCCTCGATCCGCCATCTCGAAACAGGTGCGGTGGTGCCCACGGAGATCCGCGAGGAGCTTCCGGAGCTGGTGAAGCTGCTGAAGGCCAAAGACGAGACGCCGGTCATGGTCTTGGATGAAGGTCTTGGAGCTGGCGCGGCGGCTTTGTCGGCCATTTTGGTCTATGAAGACCTCGCTCAAAAGCAGTCGGTGAGGCCAATGCACATCGTGAGTATGGCGGAGGATCTGGATGCCTTGCGGCTGGCTTTGACGCACAAGAAAATCTTCCCCTGGCTACGTCATGGGGCTGCGGACACGCTGTTGCATCGCGGAGTCTGGAAATCGAGGTTTTGCCCCGGCTTGGGTTGGAGCCTCGCGAAGAATGACGAAGTGCCAAAGCCGGATCTAGTGCTTCGGACGTTCCAGATAGCCGCAAAGCATGATGCACCAGTGATTGATTGGTTGCCTCACGCTGTTGATTGCTGACGTTCCAACACCACCAGCGGGGCCGCGCAAGACGCTCCCCACCACCTCGGTATGCGCCCCTCACCCCAACCCTCTCCCCGCAAGAGTTCTCAATAATCGAGGAAATCCTTTCGCGGGGAGAGGGAGTGCGCTTTCCGGTCCCTCTCCCCGCGAGCGGCATCCGATGACATCACTGTGTGATGCGGGGAGAGGTTAGGTGAGGGGAACAACCAAAGGGGCCTTCGGATAGGACTGACAGTAAGGACGGAATCGCGAAAACGAATTCAACGGCACTTCAATCAATCCTGCAGGAATTGTCTCCCCATCACGCGCCGCTCATGCGTGTAAACATTCATCGTCTCGCCACGAAGGAAGCCGATGAGGGTTTGGCCGGCCTCGCGGGCGAAGTCGATGGCGAGGCTGCTGGGGGCGGAGATGGCGGCGACGAGAGGAATGCCGGCGGCGAGGGCTTTTTGGATCATCTCGAAGGAAACGCGGCCGCTGAGGAGCAAAACATGACGGTCGAGCGGCAGCAGGTTGTGCATGAGCGCATGGCCAGGATTTTATCGAGGGCGTTGTGACGGCCGACATCTTCTCGGGAGACGATGAGGTTGCCGTCGAGGTCAAAGACGGCGCAGGCATGCAGGCCGCCGGTTTTAGAAAAGGTCTCCTGCGTGGCGCGGAGCTTGTCGGGCAGCGAAGCGATCAATTTTGGCGAGACGCTCCACTCGGCGGTGACGAGCGGAAACTGGCCGAAGACGCTCTCGATGCTTGTTTTGCCGCACAGACCACAGCTTGAGGCGCTGAAGACATGCCGTGTGAGGGAGTCCCAGTTCACCACAGCACCGCCGAGGAGCACATCGACGACGTTGCCATGCTTGTTGTTGATGCTGGGGCATTGGGAGACCTCCAAAATGTCGCGAGGATGCTTAACCACGCCTTCGCTGACGAGAAAACCGGCGGCGAGTTCTTCGTCGTGACCGGGCGTGCGCATCACGACAGCCACGGCGCGGCCTTCCACGCGGATTTCGAGCGGTTCCTCACGCGCGGCGACATCGGCGACATCGCGGGCGGCTCCAGCGGCATCCACTTTGAGCACCCGCACCTCCGTGATCGCTGGACTGGTGGTTTCCATCAGGTGGACTCCATGAAATCAGCCGGCAGAATGCCGACGGGCACATGACGCGGCTCGGCGATGAGGCGCACGAGCTTGTCGAAGATCTCGCGGCCTTTCACGATCTCGATCTGCACCCGCATGAAGTAGAAGGGCACATCCGCAGGCGGCAGTTTCGGGAAGCGCACGAAGTCTTTTTCCGTCGTCACCATGCAATGCACATCGCGACGCTGACAACGCTCGATGAACTGCGTGATCTCCGGCCCGTGAAAGCGGTGATGATCGGGAAACCGCGCCGTGACCTCCACGCGGGCACCGAGGCGGCGCAGGCCATTCTCAAAGCTCTCCGGCACGGCAATGCCACTCAAAGCACCGACAAATTTCCCACTCATCTCATCCAGACCCAGCCGGGCCCCCGTGTAGATGTCCTCGAAGTGCATCGGACGGTGGCGGCACTCGATGATCTCGGCGGCCTTGTTGTAGCGGCGGATTTGCTTCACGAGATCCTCGCTATCGCCATCGCTCTTCGTGATGAAAATGTAGCTGGCGCGGCGAAGGCTGCGCGGCGGCTCACGCAGGGTGCCTCGGGGAAGCATGTGACCATTGCTGCCGAAAGGCGCGGTCTTGTCGATGAGCACAATGTCATGGCGGTGCTTCAGTTTGAGATACTGCAAGCCATCGTCGAGCACGAGAACATCCGCGCCGAGGTGCTTGATGGCGTGCGCACCGGCTTTCACGCGGTTCTTATCCACCACGACGGGCACGCCGGGGCAGTTTCGAGCAAGCATGTAGGGTTCATCACCGGCCACATGGGAATCGAGCAGCACCTTCTCGCCATCGCTCACGATGCGCGGCGG
>JBEIGR010000476.1:0-4753 GCA_040381795.1 Verrucomicrobiaceae bacterium
AGCGTCCGGCGAGGGTGGGCGGGTTCAATGTTTTGGATTTGAGTGCATCGATGCGGGCGATTTCGGTGAGTTTTTCCGGGGAGGGCTTCACGAGCACCACCGGACCCTTTTCGGTCTGGATGAGCAAAAGGTCATCGCCGACGCGGATCTGCTGGCCGAAGCCGTAACGGCCTTCCCGCCAGGTGCGTTCGCCGGTTTTGAGATTCACGCAGCAGAGCGTGCCTTCATCAATGGCATAGGCGTGATCGCCGAAGACACTGGCGCTGCTGAATTTCGTGCGGGGATTGCTCTCCGCCCAGATGACGCGAGGTGTCTTCGAGCCTGTGATCTCCAGCAGATGGCTTTTGAGGCCGTAGCTGGAGGTGATGAGCAATTGGTTTCCGCTCACGGCCAGCGGCTGCGCCACTTTGGGAAACATGCCCGGCCAGTCAAAGCTCCACAGAATCTCACCGCTGCCTGGTTCGTGACCGGTGACACTGCCACGGTTCACGGTGAAGATCTGCGCCTTCCCGGCGAGCGTGAGCAAAACGGGCGAGGCATAGCTGCCGCCATCGTTTCCAGCCTTCCACGCGATCTCACCGGTTTGCCGATCATATGCAATCAATGAAACGCCATCATCCCCGGCCGAGCAGATGACGTGCGAGGCCGTCAGCAGCGGCGAAGAGCTTTTGCCCCATTCGAGGTTTCGTGAGGCTCCACCATCCTTGAGCACCTCACGCTGCCATTTTTTCTCGCCCGTGACGAGATCGAGGCAGTTCAGGTGGCCCATCGCCCCCATCGTGAAAACCCTTCCAGCCACCGAGTCCACGGTGGGCACAGCTCGCGGACCTTCGCCGCCCATCAGCTCGTTGAAGTGCGCTTTGTCCGTGTGAGACCACAGCAGCTTTCCATCGCGAATGTCGTAGCAGGTGACGCACTCGAGCTCGCCACGCTGTTCCTGCGTGATGGCTCGATGCCCCGCCACGGCAAAGCCGGACCAGCCGGGTCCGATTTGAATGCGCCAGACCTCGCGTGGAGCCTTCGCGGCCCAATTGGTGGCAAATTCCGCCGCTGGCAGCACGCCATCACCTTTCGCGCCGAGAAAGCGTGGCATGTCACGCACGCCCGGAGGTGTTACATCGGCCAAAGAAGGTTCCGCCTTCACCTCGCCGAGCATGGGAAGTTCTGGCACATCTTTCTTCTGCCACTTGAACGCGAGTTGCGGCCAGGCAGAGCCATCGGCGGAGCCTTCGTAACGCACGGCGAAGCGGAAGAACAGCACCACCAGCACGGCACCGAGGATGAAGACTGCCAGACGCTTCAAACGCTGGCCTTTTTTCCGTAACACCCACCACAGGCCGTTCAGCAGCAGCCAGAACACCGAAAGCAACACCACCCCGAGGGAGCGCATGACATTGTCCGTCAGCCACATCCAAGCGAGCAGGCTGCCGAGAAGGACGGTGGTGAGGAGAGGAAAAAGGGGCGGCATGGCAGAGAGAATTCGTTTCGGTTACTTCCACAGATTCCCATCCTTCAGCCATTCGCGCACGAGATCGCGAAAGGCGGCTACGGCGGGATCATCGCCTTCTTTGGCCCACACCATGATGAGCGGGATGGTGCTCTGCGGCTTCAGCGGAATCAGGGCGATGTTCTTGCTCATCGTGCTCTCCGGCACCACACCGATGCCGGAACCAGCCTCGACGTATTGCAGGATGGTGCCGATCAAGCTCGGCGTGTGCGTGAGCCTCGGCTCAAAGCCCGCCGCCGCACAGGCGGCATGGATCGCATCATGCGAGCTGGCTCCTTCCCGACGGGCGAGGATCACCAGAGGCTCTCCGGCAAGCTTCTTCCATGGGACCGAGGACATCTTTGCCCACGGGTGATCCTTCGGCACGGCAGCGCAGAATTTCTCTTCACGCAAAAGCAGCGATTGCAGCCCCAGCTCATCATGAGCCAGCACCGGCCGTGTGAGGCCGATGGAGAGTTTGCCTTTGGAAACCATCTCCCAGACGCGTTCCGGAGTGCGTTCCTCCAAAATCACATTCACGCGGGGAAAACGCCGTGCGTATTCTTTGAGCAACCTCGCCAGAAACGACCGCGTGGGCGGGCCGATGTAACCGAGGCGCAATTCGCCTTCCTCGCCCTTCGCCGTGCGGCGCACCCGATTGAGCGCCTCATCAAAACGTTGCAGCAGCAGGCCGGTCTCCCGCAGCAGCACCTCACCAGCGGGCGTGAGGCGCGGTGAACGGCTCACCCGCTCGATCAAGGACGTCCCCAGTTCCCGCTCCATCTCCTGCACCGCACGGCTCAGCGCCGGCTGGGCAATGCGCAGCCGCCGGGCCGCGCGGGAGAAGCTCAGCTCCTCGGCCACGGCTTGGAAGTATCGAAGGTGTCGCAGTTCCATGAAGTGCCGCGAGGCTTACCGGCGGGCTTTCGAGCGGTCAAGCCCGGCGGCGGGAGCAAACGCCACCTTGCGACTTTCCAAACACGGCCTAAACCGAACACATGGCGACTCTCTCTTCCGGCTTTTTGCAGTTCACCCAGACAGGAAACCCCGCCGAAGTGCTCCACGCGGCGGAGCGCGAGGTTCGACGGCCAACCGGTCACGAGGTGCTCGTGCGCATGCGTTACGCCCCGGTGAATCCGGCCGATCTCAATTTCATGGAAGGCACCTACGGCCGTGCTGCCACGCCACCCTGCATCCCCGGCCACGAAGGCTGCGGCGAGATCGAGGCGATAGGGCCAGATGTGCAATCGCTCGTCAAAGGGGATGTCGTCATCTCCTTACTCGGCACCGGCTGCTGGGCGCAGCATCTCACCGGTCCCGAGCACGCCTTTGCCAAGGTGCCCTCCCGCATCGACGCCGTGCAGGCGAGCATGCTCCGCGTGAACCCCGTGACCGCTTGGCTGATCTTGAAGCACTTCGTCGAGCTGGAACCCGGCTCCTGGGTGGTGCAAAACGCCGCAAACTCCGGCGTCGGTCGCGCCTTGATCCAAATCGCGAAACGATTCGGCCTCAAGACGCTAAACTTCGTTCGTCGTGAAGAACTCGCCGCCGAATTGAAAGGTCTCGGGGCCGATGAAGTCCTGCTCGATACCGATGAAGGCGTGGCGCAGGCAAAGGTCATCCTCGGCAAAGCGCCGATCATGCTCGCCGCGAACGCCATCGGTGGTGATAGCGCCATCCGCCTGATGGACGTGCTCAGCAGCGAAGGCGCGATGATCACCTACGGAGCCATGAGCCGCCGCAGCCTGAAGGTGCCGAACAAATTCCTGATCTTCAAAAACCTCACGCTGCGAGGTCTGTGGGTCACAAAGTGGTTCGAGAAAGCCACCCGCGAGCAGCTCTACGATGTGCTGGAACCTCTCACCGAGATGATTCTCGCCAACGAACTCGTCACCGCCATCGACGAGATCGTTCCCTTCCGCGATTGCTCCAAGGCCATCCGCCGTGCCCAGGAAAACAGCCGCGCCGGAAAGGTGATTTTGGACTTTGCGTAGGCGATGAGGTTGCAAATGTAACGTTAAGATTACGCTTTTCTCGTTTTCTAGACGTAACCTAATCGAGGTATGGAAGGTCTGGAATAATGAGGGAGCGTTGGATGCCCTCCGCCCCTCATTCCACGACCACCAAGCCAAAAGGATGGTGGCGGGAAGACGGGCTGCATGCTTGAGTTCCCGGATGTCAGCGCAGATGAGCAATGCAGTCAGTGTTTTCGGCCTCGGTTACGTGGGGACAGTTACGGCGGCGTGCCTCGCCGGCCGGGGGACGTCCGTGATCGGGGTGGATGCGAAGACGGAGAAGGTGGATGCGGTGAACGCGGGCCATTCTCCGCTCGTGGAGCCGGGATTGGAGGATCTGGTGTGCCAAGGACATTCCAGCGGCCTGCTCCGGGCGACTTTAGATGCATCGGAAGCCGTTCGTGGTTCGAGCACGAGCCTCGTTTGCGTCGGCACGCCCTCGCTGAGCAATGGTCGCGTGCAGATGGATCATGTGAGGGCGGTGGCAACGCAGATCGCAGCGGCGCTGCGTGAGTCTCCGAAGGCCCACACGGTCGTTTTTCGCAGCACGATGCCGCCGGGCAGCACGCGGGCACTGGCGGCGGAGTTCTTCAGCGGAACGACAACGCGGGTGCTGTATGTGCCGGAATTCCTTCGTGAAGGCTCAGCGGTTCACGATTTCCTCGAACCCAGCCTCAGTGTGCTCGGCACGGAGGATGGTGAGAGCCCTGCGGAGGCTTTGGAAGGCCTGGGAGGCTTTGACGAGGTTCTGCGCTGGGAGGAGGCGGAGATGCTGAAGTATGCCTGCAATGCCTTCCATGCTCTCAAAGCCGGTTTTGCGAATGAGATGGGCCGCGTGGGGAAATTCCTCGGCCTGGATGCCCGCCGAGTGATGGCCGCGCTGGGTCGCGATGAGAGGCTGAACATTTCCCGCGCCTACCTGAAGCCTGGAAATCCGATTGGTGGTTCCTGCCTGCCCAAAGATGTGGGCGTGCTGGCCGCCTTGGCGAGATCGGAAGGGCTCAAACTGCCGCTCATCGAGCAGATGATGGATTCCAATCAAGCACACCTCGATCATCTCACCCGCCTCGTGGAGGCCACCGGAGCAAGACGCGTGGGTTTTCTCGGGCTGGCCTTCAAAGCAGGCACGGATGACCTTCGCGGCAGCCCCATGGTGTCGCTGGCGGAGACGCTGCTCGGTCGTGGTCACTCGCTACGCATCTTTGATCCAAGTGTGAATCTCACACGCCTCATCGGGGCCAACGAAGCCGAG
>JBEIGR010000477.1:0-4730 GCA_040381795.1 Verrucomicrobiaceae bacterium
CCGCTCTTCCCGTATTCTCTTCTCATGAAACGGCTCGCTTTCTTCCTATTCGCCCTTTGCCCTTCGCTCTTTGCCCAAAAGGACGGCATCCAAACGAAGACCACCTACGCCAAGGCCTACGGCGAGACCAAAAACGCCGTCGCCGTCGATCCGGGCAAAGATCTGCCACATTATCCCGCCGTGGAGCCGAAGGATGCCATCGGCACCTGGCAGGTCAAAAAAGGCTTCAAGCTGCAGCTCGCCGCGCATGAGCCGCAGGTGCGCAGTCCCATCGCCATCTGCTTCGACGAACGCGGGCGCATGTTTGTCTGCGAAATGATCGACTACAGCGAGATGCGCGATGTCACCCCGCACCTTGGCCGCATCTCGATGCTTCAGGACAAGGATGGCGACGGCTACTTCGAAACGAGCCAGGTCTTCGCCGACGACCTGCCGTGGCCCACGGGCCTCATTTGGGCCAATGGCGGCCTGTTTGTCGGGGCCACGCCGGATATCTGGCGCTTTGAGGACAAAGACGACGACGGCAAGGCTGAGTTCCGCGAGAAGGTTTTCACCGGCTTCGGCACCGGACTGAAAATCCTCAATGTGCAGGGCCTCATGAACAGCTTTCAGTGGGGACAGGACAACAAGGTCCACGTCCTCGCCGGTGGCGGCAATCGCGGCGTCATCACCAGCCCGAAGCGTGGCGATTTGAAAGGCATCGAGCTCGGTGGAAAAGACTTCTGGTTTGATCCGCGCACGCTCGAGTTCGGCCTCGAAGGAGGCGGAGCACAATACGGCATGAGCTTCGACAACTACGGCCGCAAGTTCGCCTGCTCGAACAGCGACCACCTCCAATACTGGGTTTACGACGACCAATACGCGAACCGCAATCCCTACTACCAGATGCCGCCCGCGAGACAGAGCATCGCCGTCGATGGCGGCGCCGCCGAAGTCTTCCGCCTCAGCCCGGACGAGCCCTGGCGCATCATCCGCACCCGCTGGCGTATCGCCGGTGTGGTCAAAGGTGCCGTCGAGGGCGGTGGACGCGTCAGCGGCTACTTCACCGGTGCCACCGGCACCACCATTTATCGTGGCGATGCCTACGGCCCCGATTTCGTGAACAACAGCTTCACTGGCGACGCCGGTGGCCAGCTCGTGCATCGCAAGATCATCAAACCCAGCGCCGACGGTATCTCCTTGATCGGCGAACGCCCCGCCGACGAGCAAGGCTTCGAATTCGCCGCGTCGAAAGACACCTGGGTCCGCGTGGTGAACTTCGCCAACGCTCCCGACGGCTGCCTTCATATCTGCGACATGTATCGCGAGGTCATCGAGCACCCCTGGAGCATCCCGGACGAGATCAAGAAGCACATTGATCTGAACAACGGGAATGATCGGGGCCGCATTTACCGCATCGTGCCGGAAGGCTGGCAAAGGGCAAAGGGCGAAGAGCGCAGAGGAAACATCGCCGGAGCGAGCACCGAAGAACTCGTGAAGCTCCTCAGCCACCCCAACGGCTGGCACCGCGATACCGCGCAGCGTTTGCTGTTTGAGCGTCAAGACAAAGCTGCCGTGCCGCTGCTGGAGAAGCTGCTCAGTAACGGGGGCATTTCTGCCCCCATCAAAGAGGGGACAGGAGTGTCCCCGATACCTGCGCTGGCGAAGCTGCATGCGATGAATGTTTTGGAGTCGCTTGGTGCTTTGACGGCTGCCCATGTCATCAGCGCTGCAATGGAGGCCGATGCTCCTCAGGTTCGTGAGGCGGCTCTTCGCCGTGTTTCCAAGCTGGATGATACAACGCTGGCCTCGCTGGCGGCGGATGCTTCGCCGCGGGTGCGTTTTCAAACAGCGCTGGTCGCTCCGAAAAGTGCTTCGCGTGATTCTTGGCTCGCCAAAATGGCTCGGGAAGGTGTGAATGGAAAATGGATGAGCGCCGCCGTGCTCGGAGATGCTGGAAGCGGCTTGTTTGAGCAGCTTCGCAGTGATCTCGGCAAGCTAGAGCCAGCTTTTGCCGAATCGCTGATCATGCTCTCCGCGGCTGAAGCCAAGGACTCGGCTTCATTGATCACCGTGGTAACCACTGAGCCGGTCAAAGCAAGCTGGGTGAAGGCCCTCGGCGATGGTTTGCGTCGCTCGGGCTCCAGCCTCAGCAAAGCCGACAAAGATGGCAAACTGGCCGCGATCCTCGCGAAGGCATCAGAGACGGCTGCCAATGCTCAAGCGAGTTCATCATCCCGCCTCGATGCCATCGAACTCCTTGGCGTGAGTTCGTCCAAAGAAGCTCTTGATTCCCTTATCGCCTGCCTCGGCGAAAAACAGCCGGAAGCCATCCAATCCGCCGCCATCCGCGTTTTGGCCCCAAACAGCTCCTCCGCCGTCACGGCGGCTTTGATCTCCCACTGGCCGCATTATGGCCCGAAGGCTCAAAGCGCGGCCTTGGAGGCACTTTTGGCTCGGGATGACCGGGCGGTGGCTTTGCTCGAAGCGAATGTCGTCAAACCTGAGGCCTTCTCGGCGGCGCAGGTGCAGGCGCTGATCAAGCACAAGTCCCCGAAAGTGGCTGCGGCAGCGAAAACGGCGCTCGCATCGGTCATTCCACCTTCACGCGAGGAGATGGCGGCGAAGTTCAAACCGGCGGTGGCGGCCAAAGGCGATGCGACGAAGGGGCAATTGCAGCTCATGGGCCGCTGCATGATGTGCCATAAGGCCGGCGCGAGTGGTTTCGCCGTGGGGCCGGATTTGATCACCGTGAAGACGAAGGGCCGCGAGGCTTTGCTGGAGGCCATTTTGATGCCGCACAAGGAAGTGGCATCCCAATTCATCGCCTACACGGTGAACACGAAGGACGGGCAGACCTTTGCCGGCGTGATCAGCAATGACACCGCCAGCAGCATGACCCTCAAGATGCCCGGCGGCATGGAAAAGACCCTTCAGCGCTCGGAGATCAAAGGCAGCAGCTCCAGTGGTCAAAGCCTCATGCCCGAAGGCCTGGAGACCGGCATGACGGTCGAGGACATGGCGAACTTACTGAGCTTCATCGAAGGGCTTTGAGGGGTCCAGGTTGAGGGTCTGAGCCGAGTTTGAAAACCACCTAGAGACACCGAAGACGCGCCAGCAGAGTAGCCATTTTGCTCCGCAAGATGAGCTAAAGGTATTCGCCAACATGAAGGATACTTGAAAACCGTGAACCGTTGAGTTGGCGAAGCGTCCCGCTCATCTCGCGGAGCGAGATGGCCACTTTGCTTCGCCGGATCGGCGTCGGTAGGTATTTAAACAGGCCAAGTTGGGCGACCCGCTCTTTCTTCTCGTTTCGCCTCACTCCTTCCTTGAAACTTGGAACCTGAAACCTGAAACTCCCCGCCTTTCGTCCTTCTGATTTCCTCATTCGTCATTCCCCATCATGCCCCCCGAACACGAAGCGCTCCTCATCCTCACCCGCGAGCAATTTCCTGCGCTTCGTGAGACGCCTTGCGAGATCGAGCCCATCGTCAAAGGCGGTTCGGATCGCCATTTCTACCGCCTGATCTGGGCAAGCGACGCCCACGCCCCGATGATCCTCATGGTCTATACCCTGGCGCGTCGGGACAATCCGAAGTTCGTCCCCGCCACACGTCGCTTGGCCAAGCTCGGCGTGCAGGTGCCGAGCATCCAGGCCTTTGATGAACAGCGCCTCTGCGTGTGGCTCGATGATTTGGGCCGCGTGGACCTTCACAGCTTTCACCAGCAGCCCTGGAGCACGCGGCATCCGCTTTATCAAGCCACCCTCCGCGAGGTCGCCAAGATCCATCGTGTGACTGAGGACGCCCTCTCTCGCACGGATCACGCGGAGCTGGAGCCGGAATTCGATGAGGCGCTCTACGAGTGGGAGCAAAACTACTTCCTCGACCACTACGTCCGCGGTTTCCTCGGTCGTGAGTTTCTCGATAAGGCCTACGACACCGCCCACGAGACGCTGCGTCGCCTTCGCCGTCGGCTCGCCCGGCTTCCGCGCTGCCTCGTGCATCGCGATTTCCAAAGTCAGAACGTCCTCATTCGCGGCGAGGACGCCTGGTTTGTCGATTACCAGGGGCTGCGCCTCGGCCTCGCCGAATACGACCTTGCCAGCCTGCTTTACGATCCTTACGTCACCCTCACCCGCACCGAGCGCAGCCAGCTCCTCAGCTTCTACGCCACCCATCGCGGCCTCGACCTCGCCGAGCTGCGCGAGGTCTTTTACCTCTGCGCCGCCCAGCGCCTCATGCAGGCCCTCGGTGCCTACGCCAACCTCAGCCGCAACCTCGGCAAACCCCACTTCGAGCAGCACATCCCCGCTGCCATCGCCAACCTCACCGAAGTCTGTGCGGAGGGTGAGGCGCTTGAGGAGTTGCGGACGTTTTTTGTGGGTGGGTTGTAGGCCGGAGCCAGAGTCATGGTTCCACCTACCCGTCACGACAGGTCTGAATGCCTCCTGGGCGCTAGCGCGAACACGGGAGACGCCCGCAGCGATGGTTTCTTTGAAAATGAAAGCGCGAGACTCTTTTTCGCGGATCAAAAACTCCTTCTGGCTCAAGGAACTAACCCATCATCAGCCGAAAAATCCTTGCGATGACCACGAGGTTTGCGCTAGTAAGCTCATCATGATATTGAAACAGCTCACAGCTCACAGCTCACAGCTCACAGCTCACAGCTCACAGCTCACAGCTCACAGCTCACAGCTCACAGCTCACAGCTCACAGCTCACAGCTCACAGCTCACAGCTCACAGCCCAC
>JBEIGR010000478.1:0-4723 GCA_040381795.1 Verrucomicrobiaceae bacterium
ATCGCGGCGATGGACTCGGACGCATTCATCAACTGCGGAAGCTCCGCACGGGCTTCAAAGGAGCGCAGTTGGTCAAAGGCGCTCATGTCCGTGATGGCCACACCGGCAGGCAGCAGCGCTTGATTCAGCCCGTGAGACATCGCGAGGTCTTTTCCGCCACTCGTCTGGCCAAAGGCCCAGCCCGTCATGCCACCGATAAATCCGCCACCGCCTTTCACATACTCCGCCACCGCCGCGCCTTCCTCGGCACTGGTGATGCCCTGCATGTTCACGATGACGACATCGTAATCGGAGAGGTTCTTCTTCTCCACGGCATCGAAGCTCTCTGCATTGAATCCACGCTGCTTCAGCATCGCGGCGGCATTCACGCCTTTGAGACCCACGTGAGGCTTCTCCTTGTTGCCCGCCCACTTGATGCAGTTCGCGAGGAGTTGCGCGTGATCTCCGCCCTCACCGCCGCCGAGATAGCTGTTGTGGCCGAAAAGGATGATACGACCCTTTTGAAAACCCGCCGCCGCTGCCACCGCGATTTCCACGCCGTCCTTGTCCGGTGCCGAGAGAATCGGAAACGCGATCTGCCCCCAAATCGCCACCGGCCCCGGTGCCCCCGCCTTCGGCACCGATTTCACGCCTTCGAGGATTTTGGCTCGTTCGGCTGTGACGAGCGCGGGTGGCATTTGCGCATGCAGAAGTCCGCCAAATGCGAACAAAACGAGGGTGGATGCTGATTTCATGATTGGGATGGAAAATAGTATCAGGGAATGTTGCGAGGCGGGATCACTGGGGAATTAAACTCTCGCCGACGTGGAAGTTGATCTCGCATAGCAGGCGTAATCACCAATACTGGCCTGCTGGATCTCCCCGCCCAGCGCAACTTGGCAAGGCGTTCTCTCTGAGGTTCTGAATAGTGCCTCTGTCGCTCTTGATGATCCTCTTTTGTCCCAAGGCAGTAAACCGCAGTCGCTCCGTCGTAAGTAACACTTAATGCATCCGGCAAGGTAAAGTCGCTCAACAATGTGTATGGCACGGGACATACGCCAGGCGAGCCAATGTAAATCAGATAGAACCACTGGCGGAACGGCCCTAGCTCGAAATCGCCCGATTGGGCAGAAGTCGTCGCTCCAAGCTTCCGACCGCCATGCAGATGGTAGTCAATCTTGGCTCCAGAAACAGGTTTCCCAGTGGCATCAATAACACGTCCGTTCACTTTGCCAGCCACCGTTTCGTAATGAGGCATCAACATGCAACCTGTGAGCAGATTTAACAGAAGTAGAGATGTGAGAATCGGCTTCATCGTGTTTTCAGCGGTAAATCACGACCAAAAACACCAAGGCGGTGCTTTTGCCGGTGTTGATGATGGTGTGGGGCACATCGGTGCGGTAGGTGCCGCTGTCGCCTTTGGTGAGGTCGTCGTGGTCTTCGCCGGATTCGATGCGGACGCTGCTTTCTTCGACGGTCAAAAACTCCCGCGTGCCTTCAAAGTGCGGCTGACTGCGCAGGGCTCCGCCGGGCTTCAGCGTGGCTTCGTAAAACTCGACATCCTTCTCCAGATTCAGCGGTGAAAACGTGCGGATTTCGTGCTGCTTGTCGCTGCGGAAGACCTGGGCGCAGTCACTGGCTCGAATCACTTGAATCTTCGACGCGCTAGCCTCCGCACTCTCGATGAGCTCCTGCAAGGTGAGCCCAAAGGCCCTCGCGATGCGGAACGTGACCGTCAGCGTCGGATTCGCCTTCTCGCGCTCGATCTCGCTGAGCATGCTGCGGCTCACGCCACTCGCGTTCGCCAGTTCCTCCAGCGACCAGCCGCGATCTCCACGGAGTTTCTTCGCCCGCTTCCCGAGGTTCTCATTGATGGCCTCGGGGCTGGCTTCCGGGATGATGGTCTTGCGTTTGGCAGGCATGTGCGCCGATATAACGGACGCAAGTCCTGTTAATTTGAATTTTGCACGCTACCCGGAAGCATCCGGGTGATTTTTGACCCCCGACTTCCAAGACGAATGATCATGAAACGTGAAACCTGAAAATTGGAACGGCTCTCAGGTCCCGCCGAGTTTTTTCACCTGCTGCGAGAGGCGCTTGAGGAGGTTGTTGCAAACATTGTCACAGAGTTCGGTGATGCTCGGATCGGCGATGAAGCAGATCACAGAAAGGCCCTCCTTGCGGCGACCCACCATCCCGGCATCGGCGAGCGACTGCACATGACGCGAGACATTGGCCTGCGTGAGCCCGGTGGCCTCGACGAGCTCGGAGATATTCAGCTCACCGCCTTCTTCGAGGGCGCGGAGGATTTTCAGACGGCTGGGCTCCGCGAGCGTGCGGAACCAGGAGGCAATAAGCGATAGCGCCTCGTCGGAGACAGGCGGTAGCGGCTTTTTGGAACGTGCGGAGGGCATGAGGGCGAAAAGGGTTTGCAGACACTTACTATATGCGTATTGACTCATACAGTTGATTACAGAAACACCATGAATCCCCTCTCGTCCACCAAAACCTTGAAGAGCTCTCAGCGATGACACCGAACCGTCTTTTCGTCGCCATCGCCGCGCTCGCGGCCCTTCTCACCGGTCTTCAAATGAGCCGCCAGGACTGCCCGACCTGCGTGCTGCGGCCAAAGGCACCCGAAGCCGCCCCCGCCACCGATGTGAACTCAACCACGGCCAAACCATGAAGCTCGAAAACGCCATCCGCGCCCTCGCAGGCACCATGATCCTCACCAGCCTTGCACTGGCTCATTGTGTAAGTCCGAACTGGCTTTGGCTCACCACTTTCGTGGGAGTCAATCTCCTTCAATCCGCCTTCACTGGCTTTTGCCCGGCGGAAAACATTCTCAGAAAGCTCGGTGTCGGCGGCAGTTGCTGCACGAAGGTCTGACTCAACCACCAGCCGCTTTCCCCGATGAAAATCCTCTCACGCCTCCTCCCCGTCCTGCTGCTGGCCGCTTGCGGCAAGCACGAGCAAAACCCCTCTCCATCCGCACCGCTACCGACCGTCACCGTGAAGGCCGAGGCAGTGAAATGGAGCCCCCACATGGCGGTGGAGGAGGTCGTGGGCACGGTGCGGTCGAAACAACGCGCGGTCGTCGAGGCGAAGGTCAGCGGTCGCGTGCTCGAATACACCGCCACGCCGGGTGCGATGGTGAAAGCGGGCGATTTGCTCGCGCGGCTCGATGTGCAGGAAATCCAGGCGAAGGTCGATCAGGCCCGCGCGATGCTCGATCAGGCCAAACGTGACTTTGATCGTCAAAAGCAGCTCATCGCCAGCAATGCGACCACGCGGCAGGAATTCGATGCAGCCGATGCTCGCGTGAAAATCGGCACCGGAGCCGTCAGCGAGGCCGAAACGATGCTCAGCTACGCCAAGGTCACCGCGCCCTTCGATGGCGTGGTCACGCGCAAGCTCGCCGATGTGGGCGATCTCGCCATGCCGGGCAAACCGCTGCTCGAAATCGAAGCGCCCACCTCGCTACGCTTTGAAGCCGATCTCCCCGAGGCCATCCTCGACCGTGTGAGGCTCGGTGAAAAAATGGCCGTGCGTCTCGCGAAGGTCATCGAAGGCACCGTGAGCGAAATTTCGCCTGTCGCCGATCCTGTGAGTCGAACCTTCAATGTGAAGCTCGATCTCCCGCCGACCGAAGGCCTGCGCACGGGGCAGTTTGGTCGTGTCTCGGTGCCCATCGCTGAGGTGAAGCTGCTGCTCGTGCCGCAAAGCGCCGTTTTGAAGCGTGGGCAGATGGAACTCGTCTTCGTCTCCAAAGACGGCAAAGCCGCGCTGCGCCTCGTAAAGACCGGCAAGATGCTCGAAGACCGCATCGAAGTCCTCTCCGGCCTCGAAGAAGGTGAACAGGTCATCGTGAGCGAAACCGCCAAACTCACCGACGGCCAACCCGTGACGATCCAGCCATGAGCGAGCCTTCCAACCCACATCTCGGCATCGCAGGCCGCATCGCGGCGGCGTTCATCGACTCGAAGCTGACGCCGCTCGTCGTCATCGCGTCCGTCTTGCTCGGCGCAGCGGCGATCGTTTTGCTGCCGCGTGAAGAAGAGCCGCAGATCAAGGTTCCGATGGTCGATGTGATGGTTTCCATGCCCGGCTCCACCGCGAAGGAGATCGAGGAACGCGCCACGCGACCGATGGAAAAGCTGCTCTGGGAGCTGCCCGGCGTGGAATACCTCTACAGCACTTCACGCGACAGCGAGAGCCTCGTGATTGTGCGCTTCAAAGTGGGTGAAGATCCCGATGTCAGCCTCGTGAGACTCACGGAGAAGCTGCGCTCAAACTACGACCGCATCCCGATGGGTGTCAGCGCACCGCTCATCAAACTCAAGAGCATCGACGACGTGCCCATCCTCGCGCTCACCTTGCACAGCGCCCGCTACGATCATCTCACGCTGCGTCGTTTGGCCGCGCAGATCGACGAAGAGATCAAACAAGTGCCGCTGGTGGCCGAGACGACGCTGATCGGCGGTTCGCGGCGCGCCGTGCGTGTGTTGCTTGATCCCGTTAAGCTCGCCAGCCGCAATCTAAGCCCCGCAGGCCTCGTCCCCATGCTCCAGCAGGCGAACCGACAATTCCGTGCCGGCGGCCTGACAACCGGCAACAACGAAGTGCTCGTCGAAACCGGCGGCTTTCTAAAAACGGCTCATGAAGTCGGTGATGTCGTCATCGGCGTGTTCAGCGGTCGCCCTGTCTATCTGCGTGAAGTCGCTGAGATCGCCGACTCCGGCGA
>JBEIGR010000479.1:0-4708 GCA_040381795.1 Verrucomicrobiaceae bacterium
CCACCCGTTGAATGAGCTGCGAAAAGAGTACGAACAGCCCCACGCTGGCGACCAGTGCAAAACCAAGCAAAAAGCGGGCAGTGAGGCTCATGGTGGAATGATCTTTTACCAGCAGCCCGATTTCAAATCCAGCACCGCACGCCCCAGACAAGCCGGCACATCCGAGGCGCAGATGCCTTCACGTCCCGCGATCTCTGCCGCACGACCGCAAAGCCATGCGCCAAGACCCGCCGCATGATGCAGCGGCATGCGGCGGGCCGCCAGAGCCGCACACACGCCCGTGAGCACATCGCCCATGCCACCTCCAGCCATGCCGGGATGACCGGTGGAATTGAAAAGCGTCACCTCACCAGCCGTGGCGATCACCGTGCGTGCGCCCTTCAAAAGCATCGTGCGTTTCGGCGCAGTCTTCACCAGCATCTCCGTCACCATGCGGCGAGACATGCCATGCCAGCCGGGATAGTTCGCCAGCAGCCGATCCAGCTCGCCGGGATGCGGCGTGAGCAGTCGCGGCAGACCATTCATCTCATCCATCGTCTCTGGATTCTGTGAAAGCATCGTCAATGCATCGGCATCCACCACCGTCGGCATGGGTGCCTGCCGCAGCACCTCCAATACCTCGTCCTCGCTTTGAAAGCCCAGCCCAGGGCCGATCGCCAGCGCATCCGCCTTCATCTCCAAAGCCTCGCGGTAATCATCCACGCACTTCACCATCACCTCCGGCGGCACACGAGCCGCGAGCAAATCATAGCAGGCCTTCTTCACCAGCAGCGTCGTCAAACCTGCCCCGGCCCGCAAAGCCCCGCGACAGGCCAGCTCCGCCGCACCGAGAAAGCCGCGAGATCCCGCCAGGATCACCACACGGCCAGCATTCCCTTTGTGCATGTCATTCGGCCGATGGGGCAGCCAATGACGAATGCCACGCGGTGTCATCACCATCGCCGAAGCATCGCCTTGGATCCCTTCCAGTTCGCTCAGCGGCACGAGGGCTAGGCGACCTACATTCCGCTCCGCCCCATCCTCGACGAGCAGGTCTTTGAAATGCGCCACACAGGCCGTCACATCCGCCTCCACCGCATGCCTTGATCCGAGACCACTCGGCAGGTCCATCGCGATGATGCGGGCATGGTGCTGCTCCCGAAGCGCCTTCATCTCCTCCACCATCGCTGCCAGCTCCGGCTTCATTTCCCCGCTGAAACCAATGCCCAGCAGCCCATCGAGCAAAACCAGCGGCCCGCGCGGAAAGTCACGTGTGCGTGCGTCCTCGATCACCTCCACCCAATCGCCCAAATACCCACGTGGCAGTTCCTTCATCTCCGCCGCCGGCACGCAAAGCCTTCCAAAAACCTTCCAGCCATCCTTTCGCAGTTCCCGAGCCGCCACCAGCGCATCGCCCGCATTGTTACCTTTGCCCAAATACAGCACCAGCGATCCCGCCACCGGCTCAAACTGCCTCACCACCTCCGCGATCCCCTTCCCCGCCTCCTCCATCAGCGCCGCCGCTGAAACACCCCGCGCCAGCGCGGCTTCCTCAAACTCTTGCATCTGCTGGGTGGTCACGATCATGGTGAGCCGAGTCTAGGGTTTCAGGTTTCAAGTTTCAAGACAGCACTTGGCGGCCTAAAGCCTGCCTCACCCTTCAGCGGCTTTGAAAGCGGCGAGGGCTTTGGCGAGTTCGGTGGATGAATGGCTGTCTTTGACCTTGGCGATGGCTTCTTGGACGAGTTCGTCGCAGCGTTCGTTGAGGTCATTGCCGGCGTGACCTTTGACCCAATGCCAGCGGACGGTGTGGCGGGCATTGGCGGCCTCGAGCTGCTGCCAGAGATCGGCGTTTTTGACGGGTTTCTTGGCGGCGGTGCGCCAGCCGTTGCGCTTCCAGCCGGTGAGCCACTGGGTGATGCCGTTGCGGACGTATTCGGAATCGGTGTGGAAGTCGATGTCGCAGGTTTCTTTGAGGAGGTTGAGCGATTCGATGGCGGCCATCAGCTCCATGCGGTTGTTCGTCGTGGCGGCGATGCCGCCGGTGATTTCACGCACATGCTTGCCATACTGCAACACGGCCGCCCAGGCTCCAGGGCCGGGATTTCCATGGCATCCGCCGTCGCTGAAAATGATGACCTTCTTCATGCCGCGTCCTCCGCCCAGGATTTCACGCGACGATCCAGCCAGAAGGGCACCAGCGGCAGCAACGAAGCCACAAATAGCATCGCCGCACGTCCAAGCGGCCACGCGGCTTTTTGCATCGCCAGCAGCAGCGTGAGGCAGAAGGCCACAAACAAAGCCCCGTGGATGGAGCCGATGATTTTAACGGCCATCGGCATCTGCCAGAGGTATTTCAGCGGCATCGCAATGCCGAGCAAAACGAGGTAGGACACCGCCTCGGCGAGGGCGGTCCAGCGAAAGGCGTTCACAGCTTGTTGGCGCGTCATGTGGCGGTGGGTAAACACCAAGCGACGCGGGGCTTCAAGAGAGGAATGGCCGCAAAAGAACGCAGAGATCGCAAAAGCGGCTTTGGGATCGTTTTTGCGCTCTTTGCGATCCTTCGCGGCTATCCCTCTGCTTTCAGCGCCGGATGAGAGGGGCGATTTGCAGGCAGCGCCAGGTTTCGCCCTTCACCCAGCCGTCGTGGTGGCGGAGGATGCAGCGCAGCGTGGTGGGTGGTGAGCCGCCGAGGTAGGTTTCGGCTTGGATGAGCTGGATGGAAAGGGTGCCATCAGAGTGCAGCGTGATGGTTTGCGGCTTGTCGCTATCGAACCAACCGTCCTCGGTGAAGACGATGAGTTTCTCCGCATCGCGTTGGCTTTGTCTCAAGGCGGCACGAGCATCGGCAGGGCGAAGCGTGAGGGTGATGGCACGGCCTTTTTCGGAGGCCTCGGCTTTCCAAGCATCGCTCGTGCGCTCAGCGAGAGCACGCTCGGCTTCGAGAAGGCGGTGCCATTTCTCATTCAGCTCCGTAGTGGTCGCCACAGGCAGAGAGAGGCTCAAATCCATCGCCCCGGGATGGCAGGAGTTTCCACAGCACATCCACACGGCTTTGCCACGGAGCGTGACCTCATCGCCGGGCTTCAAATTCGCCGGAGGCGTGATTTCGGTGCGCAGCATGACATCTCGGTCAAAGCCCTGCGCTTTGATTTGATACATGAGCGTCCTCTCAGGCTCGGGAAACACCAGTGGCCCGGCCTTCCAGCCCTTCGGAAGGCTCCACGCCATCTGCGTCGGCACGCCGACGATGCCCGGAAAGCGCCAGTAAGTATGCCAGCCACGACCATGCTGAATCCAAAGGCCCACCGTGAAGGGTTTGCCGGGCACGATGGCGGCTTGCTCGGAGGCGAGCTGGAGCGTCAGGCCGGTCTGCGCCTGAGCGGCGAAGGGCCAAGAGCAAAGGGCGAAGAGGAGGAGACGGAACAGCATGCCGTGACAACGAGCAGCAACGGGCGCTTCCAGCAAGCGCTTCAAAAGAACGGGCGAGACAAAGCCCATTCACGCGCCACGAAGGTGACGGCGAATCCATGAGGGGCGGCGGCGACAGTCCACCACGGCACGCACCTTTACGACCTCATCCTCCACCATATAAAAAATGGCGAAGGGAAACCGCTTTGAACTTGGCGGTCCCTGCTGCAACAGCCTCTTCCCGCACATCCAGCACCTCTTTTTGCCAGGCGGGCACTTCCAAGTCGGATTCGGTCGCCGATAGATCATCCCATAGCGCTTCCATGAAGAAGAGCTTTTCCCGCAGGGGGAGCTCGTGAAGTGCTTGGAGCGAGATCGTGGCCGATGCTATGCGGAAAGCCATTCGAGGTCAATACGCCGCATGCCCTGGCGTGCGGGCGAAGGGAATCACATCGCGGATGTTGGGCACGCCGGTGACGAACATGAGCAGGCGCTCGAAACCAAGGCCGTAACCGGCGTGGGGGACACTGCCGTAGCGGCGAAGGTCGGCATACCAGGAGTAGTTCGCGGGATCGAGGTTCTGGGCGGCCATGAGGCCTTCGAGGACGTCGAGTCGTTCCTCACGCTGGCTGCCGCCGACGATTTCGCCGATGCCGGGGACAAGCAGGTCCATGGCGGCGGCGGTTTTGCCGTCGTCGTTTTGGCGCATGTAGAAGGGTTTGATGCCCTTCGGATAGTTGAAGATGGTGACGGGGCCTTTGACGTGCTCTTCGGCGAGGAAGCGCTCGTGCTCGGTTTGCAGGCCTTCGCCCCAAACGACGGGGTTTTCGAATGTGCGGCCGCTTTTGAGCAGGATCTCGACGGCGTCGGTGTAGCTGATGCGCTCGAAGGGTTTGGCCAAGGTTTGCTGGAGGCGGGCGACGAGTTCTTTGTCGATGAATTTGTTGAAGAACTCGAGTTCGTCGGGGCATTCGTCGAACATGGCCTGGACGAGGTAGCGCACCTGTTCCTCAGCGAGTGTCATGTCGTCGAAGAGGTCGTAGAAGGCCATTTCGGGCTCGATCATCCAGAACTCGGCGGCGTGGCGGGTGGTGTTGCTGTTCTCGGCGCGGAAGGTGGGACCGAAGGTGTAGATATTGCCGAGGGCGCAGGCAAAGGCTTCGCCTTGAAGCTGGCCGCTGACGGTGAGGTAGGTGGGGCGGCCAAAGAAGTCCTGCTCGGGCTTGGAGGGCGTGTTGGGCTTCAGCGTGGTGACTTGAAACATCTCCCCTGCCCCTTCGCAGTCGCTGCTGGTGATGATGGGCGTGTGGACATAGAA
>JBEIGR010000480.1:0-4694 GCA_040381795.1 Verrucomicrobiaceae bacterium
ACCTGGCTCGCAGGCGATCTGGCCGTGCCAAACGAAGGCGAGTTCGGCAATCCGAATGAAACCATGCTCGCCGAGCTTTCCGATGGTGGCGTGATGCTCGTCACGCGCAGTGTGTCGAAGCCAAATCGCAAAATCATCACCCACAGCCCGAATGGAGCCACCGCTTGGAGCAAACCCGCGTTTCATGAGCAACTCTGGGAGCCGATCTGCATGGCCAGCATCACCGCGCATCCCGCCAAGCCCGGCACGCTCATCTTTTCCAATCCCCACACGCTGAAGCTCGACAAAGACGGCAAAGAAACGCCCGCAGGCCGCGGCAAACGCGAAAACCTCAGCATCAAACTCAGCCGCGACGACGGCCAAACCTGGCCGGTGAGCAAAACACTCGACGCAGGCCCCAGCGCCTACTCTGACCTCGCCGTGCTGCCAGACGGCACCGTGCTCTGCCTTTGGGAAACGAAGAACGACATCCAATGCGCCCGCTTCAATCTCGACTGGATCACTGCGCCATGAAGCCACGCGCTCTTCTTCTTTCGTCACTCTTGGCCCTTTGCTCTTCGCTCTCGGCTGCTTCGCCGAACATCCTCTTCATCTACGCTGACGACTGGGGTTTCGGCGATCTTGCCTGCCATGGGCATCCGCATTTGAAGACGCCGAACCTCGATCGCCTCGCACGCGAGGGCACCGACTTTCATCAGTTCACGGTCTGCAATCCCGTGTGCTCACCCAGCCGCACCGCCATCGTCACCGGGCAATATCCCGCGCGGCATGGCGTGCATCAGCACTTCGCCACGCACGCGGAGAATGTCGCTCGCGGCATGCCGGACTGGCTCGATCCGAAAGCGCCGCTGCTGCCGCGCACGCTGCATGAGGCCGGCTACACCACCGCGCACTACGGCAAATGGCATCTCAGTGGCCAGGAGAAGACGATGAAGGCACCACTGCCCGCCGAATACGGCTACGACGATGCCGCCGTGTGGGTCGGCCCGGGTCGCGATGTGTTTGAAGGCACCCGCCTCGCGAATGTGCCCGCCAAAGACGGCCCTATTTACCAAACCGCCGCCGCCACGGAGAACGCGCTGCGTTTCATCCGCGAAGCCAAAGACAAGCCCTTCTACCTGAATCTTTGGCTGCATGAGACGCATCATCTTGTCGCCGCCTCCGACGAGGACAAAAAAGAATACCCCGACACCGCCGAGCCGCAGCGCACTTACTACTCGGCCGTCACGCGTGCCGACAAACAAATCGGCCGCGTGCTCGCTCTGCTGGATGAACTCAAGCTCGCCGACAACACGCTCGTCTTCTTCTCCAGCGACAACGGCCCCGAAAACTCGCACGCCAAACCCGGCGAAAAGTTTTATCACAGCGTCGGCACCACCGGCGGCCTTCGCGGACGCAAGCGCAGCCTCTATCTCGGCGGCGTGAACGTGCCCTTCATCGTCCGTTGGCCCGGCGTCGTGTCCGCCGGCCGCGTGGACAAGACCAGCGTGCTCGCCGGTGTCGATGTCATGCCGACGATCCTTGCCGCGCTCGAGGTGAAAGCGCCCGCTGGTTATCAAAGCGATGGCATCAATGTCCTCGCCGCCCTCAAGGGCCAGCCCTTCCAACGCGAGGCCCCTGTCTTCTGGGAATGGCGCGGCCCCCATTCGCACGAAGCCGACTGGCCCACGCACTCCGTGCGCGATGGCGATCACATCCTGATCCACGACGCCGACTTCACCCGCGTGGAACTCTACGACGTCCTCGCCGACCGCGAGCAGCAGCACAACCTCGCCTCGCAGAACCCAGAGATCGTCACGGCACTCAAAGCCAAGCTCGACGCCTGGCGCCAGACCCTGCCCACGCCCTTTGTGCAGTCCGGTGGCCGCACACCAATCGCCGCCCCCAAAAAAGCCCCCACCGTGGATCGCGCCGCCGCTTTCCAGCGCTGGGACAAAAACACCGACGCCATCCTCACCCTCGAAGAATACACGAATGGCCTCGCCAAGAAAGACGACGCGCCCAAACGCTTCCAAACCTTCGACAAGAACAGCGATGGCAAACTGACACGCGACGAGTTTGTCGGGTCGAAGTGAGTCCCGACGGCCACGAAGAAGGCGTCAGCAAAGTAGCCATCTTGCTCCGCAAGATGAGCGAAACGCTGCCGACCATCACCACGCCGTCAGATCTCGGTCACGCTGAATTTGGCCACACGCCCCGTTCCTCTCGCGGAGCGAGAGGAGTACTTTGCTTCGCCCAATTGGAATCGATCACCCCAGCGCTTCGAGCATCACCTTGAGCTTCGCGAGCTTCTCTTCCCAGTCGGTTTTCCGCTGCTGATGCTCGTCGAGCACCTTTTGCGGGACTTTGGAGGTGAAGTTCGTGTCGGCGAGTTTCGCGGTGACCTTTTCGAGCTCGGATTCGACTTTGGCGACCTCTTTGCCGACGCGGGCCTTTTCGGCGTCCACATCGATCAAACCGTCGAGAGGCAGGAAAAGCTCGCCAAGAGGCGTCAAAGCCGCTGGAGTGCCTTTTTTCGGCTGGAAGGCCGCATCGACCTCCAAAGGCTCCGCATTGAGAAGGATGCGCAGGACCTCAATTTCGTGCGCAGGCAGCTCGGAGGCCGGTTTGAGCACGAAACGCACCTTCTTGTTGATGTTAAAGGTGCTCTTCAAACCACGACCAAGCTCCACGGCCTTGTACTTGTCGTTCGCGGCCTGCTCGTCTTCGGGAAGGATGCCGAAGTGGGCGAGTTCGTCTTCATCCAGCGGTTTCGGCCACGGAGCGAACATGATGCTCTTCCCGCCTTGGTTTTCGGGAAGGTCGGCGTTGAAGCCCATGCCGTGCCACAGCTCTTCGGTGATGAAGGGCATGAAGGGATGGAAGAGGCGCAGCGTGTGGCCGAGCACGAAGTCGATGACGGCGAGGGTGTTCGCTTTGCGGGAGTGTGGTGCAGGCGCCCCGCCTGCCTCAGCCGAGACGGCTGAACCACTTTGCAGCACGGCTTTCGAGGCCTCGATGTACCAGTCGCAATACTCGCTCCAGAAGAAGCGGTAGAGCGTCGCGGTGGCGTCGCTAAAGCGGTATTCTTCGAGCGCGGTGCTGACTTCGACGATGGCGGCGTTGAGGCGCAGGAGGATCCATTTGTCGTCGCTGCTGAGCAGCGCAGCGCTGATCTCCGTCTCGACCTCGCCACCTTGCATCTGGCGGAAGCGGGCGGCGTTCCAGAGCTTGGTGCAGAAGTTGCGGCCGAGCTCGACGTTCTTTTCATCGAAGCAGATGTCCTGCCCCAGCGGCGCACTGCGCATGATGCCAAAGCGCAACGCATCGGCGCTGTAGCTGGCGATGAGCTCCAGCGGATCGGGCGAATTGCCGAGCGATTTGGACATTTTGCGGCCCTGCTTGTCGCGGATGATGCCGGTGAAATAGACGTTCTTGAACGGCAGCTCGCCCATCCACTCGAAGCCCGCCATGATCATGCGGGCGACCCAGAAGAAGATGATGTCAGGCCCCGTGACGAGATCGGTCGTGGGGTAGAAGGCCTTCAACGTGGAGGTCTTCTCCGGCCATCCCATCGTGGCGAAAGGCCACAGCCAAGAGCTGAACCAAGTGTCGAGGACGTCGGGGTCTTGGGTCCAGTTTTCTCCTGGCGAGTCGAGCTGACAGCGGACGAAATCATCCGTGGATTTGACTTCCTCGACCAGATGGCCCAAAATCACGGTGGAGCTTGGTGCAGGCTGTGTGGGCAACTTTCCTTCATCGGAACGACCCGCCGGAGACTTGTCACCACCAAGCTCCACTTTTTTTTCCTCCACGATCTCCGCGCTTTGATGATCGTAGAGGCGGTGCCCATCCTGACGCTCTTTGACCGTGAATTTGACGCGGTAGAGCTTCCCGCCCATGCGGCAGGCTGCAAAGTAACGGTGCACTGCCTTAATCTCAGGTGAGAACGGCTCGTGCGGCACGGTGGCGACGAGCACGGCTGTCTTGAGCAGTTCGGGCAGCAACGGGATGAGCAGCACATTGACCACGCCATAGTTGTCGAAGGCATGTCGCAGGCTTGCTTTGACGACCTCAATTTCGGCGTTGGTATCATCGTTGTGAAACTCGTGACCGATAATCCCGTGAGATTCTGCCCAAGCCCAAGCCGAGGCGCGTAGTTCTTTGATGTTCTGACCCTCAATCGGGGAGCGGTCACACTCGATGACGATCACCTCACGGTTCAGTTCCCCCAGACCTTTTGAATACCACACCGGAATCCGATGCCCCCACCAGACCTGGCGGCTGATGCACCAATCCTGCAGGCCGGTCATCCAGTGGTCATAGACCTTCGCCCAGCGGTCGGGGTGGAATTTCATCTCGCCGTTGGCCACGACGGCCTGGCTTTCCTTCACGCTCGGGTATTTGAGGAACCACTGCTCGCTCAAACGGCTCTCGATCGGCACGTCGGCACGCTCGGAGTAGCCGAGGTTGTTCTGATACGGCTCCTCTTTGACGAGGCTGCCGATTTCCGCGAGCAGCTCGGCGGCGCGTTTGCGGGCGGCGAAGCGTTCCATGCCGGCGAGGTCCTTGCCAGCGAGCTCGTTGAGCACGCCATTCGGATGCATGACATCGACGGCGGGCAGGTTGTGACGCTGCGCGATCTCAAAGTCGGCCTTGTCATGCGCAGGCGTGACTTTCAGCACGCCGGTGCCAAAAGTGAAATCGACATGCTC
>JBEIGR010000481.1:0-4678 GCA_040381795.1 Verrucomicrobiaceae bacterium
ATTGCTGCCTGCGAGTCTTTTCTGTAGAAGCGCCGCGCCATGAATTACCACGTCGCCAAAAATGGAGCCCAGCTCGGGCAGATACCCGAAGAGGAAATCGTCCGCCGCCTGCAAACCGGCGAACTCGCCTCTGGCGACCTTTGCTGGACCGATGGCATGGCCGAGTGGCAGCCGCTCGGCGCGAAGTTCAGTTCCCCCGTCTTCGCCCCGCCGCCTTCCGCTGCCGCCAGCATCAATCCCTACGCGGCACCCGCTTCGAATGTGCTGAGGGCACCGGGAGCCGTCGCGGCACAGGAACTGGCAGATCGTGGCACGCGGCTGGGAGCCTCATTTATTGAAGGCTTTGTTTTTCTGCTCGCGGCACTGCCGATCATCATTGCCGTCGGCATTTCAGAAGCATCTTCGGCCGATGCAGAACCTGCAGAGATGAATGTTCTAATGATCGCGCTTGGAGCGCTTCTCGTTCTCGGTGCCTTCATCTACCAGCTCGTCCTCCTAGCCACTCGCGGCCAGTCCATCGGCAAGCGCATCGTGGGCATTCGCATCGTCACCCATCCCGAGGGTGACAATCCTGGCGGCGTGAAGACCATCTTGATGCGCGGCTTTCTGACCGGCATCATCTCGAACATCCCTATCCTCGGCCCCATCTTCTCCATTGTGAACATCTGCTTCATCTTCCGTGAGGACCGCCGCTGCATCCACGATCTCATTGCCGGCACGCAGGTCGTTAACGGCCAGCCGCCGCAGTAATCCACGTCACTTCAAAGCGGCCTTCGCCATCACCGGATCATCGGTGGTGATGCCATCGAGGCCGAGTTTGGCATAGCGGGCTACATCCGCAGGCTTGTTGATCGTGTAAACGATGGCGGTGAGGCCGGCTGCGTGGATTTGGGCCACCATGGCCTCGCTCCAAGCCCAATCGGCACCGAGATCGAGGCCGTCGAGACCATCGGCTTTGGCTTTCGTGATCACATCAGCCAGCTCGATAGGTTGCTTCGTCTTCTTGTCCTTGCTACCGGAGAGCTGGAGCACGGGAATCCATGGCAGCGCCTTCTTCGCGGCGATGCAGGCCTCCCGCTGAAAACTGATGATGGCGAGCTGCTTCGCACGCAGTTGGAGCGGCTCCAACACCTTCACAAGCGCCGGGACGATCTCCGCGCCGGTTTTGATCTCGATGACGAAGCGTCCACGATCCGTCGGCATCGTCGCGAGAGCCTCAGTGAGCGTCGAGATACCCGGAAGCTCGGCGAGCTTTGACTGCGCAATGACCTTGTTCTCGCCGGGGAAGGTGCGTTTCGTGTCTTTGTCGTGAATGACGACCACTTCACCATCCCCGGTGAGATGAATGTCGAGCTCGCAGGCATCCGCGCCACTCTTCCAAGCCAGTTCAAAGGCCGCAATCGTGTTTTCCGGCGCTTTCGCCGAAAAGCCCCGATGAGCGATGATTTCGACCGCAGCGGCATTCATGGCGAGAAGGAGCAAAAGGACGGTTTTCATGCTCTGAATGCCATTCCTATCAAACCAGCTCCGGCCGCGTGAAGGCCGCGACGACGGGATAACCTTTGCTTTCGATGTTCTCGCGGCCGCCTTCTTGGCGATCGACGAGGATGAGGGCGAAGGCGACCTTGCCGCCTTCCTCTTCGATGGCTTGAATGGCCTTCAAGGTGGAGTCACCGGTGGTGATGACGTCATCGACGACGACGACGGGCTGATCGGGCGTGAAATTGCCTTCGATGCGCTTGCCGCGGCCGTGGCCTTTGGCCTCCTTGCGCACCACAAAGGCCTGCACCGGCTTTGCATCGCCCGCCATGCTGGAACTCATCGCCACGGCGAGCGTGATCGGGTCCGCACCCATCGTGAGACCGCCGAGCGAGCCGATGCTGAGACCGCGTTTCGCTTCTTCCTGGCGCAGCAAATCATGCAGCACGCGTCCGACGAGCACCGCGCCGCGTGAATCGAGCGTGGTGACGCGGCAATCGACATACAAATCACTCTCCTTGCCGGAGGCGAGGGTGAATTTGCCGGTCTTGACGGACTTGGCTTTGAGGATCGTGCGGAGTTCTTCGCGGTCAGCTTGCAGGGACATCTTCGGTGGGTGCGGGTTCGGGGTTGGGGGAGGTTTCAGTTTGATCGGACGGATCGTGCGGATCGGACGGATTTTCAGCAGGAACAACGCCATCCACGGTCAGCGTCACGCCGACGGCTTTGGCCGCATCGGCAGCAGGGCCGCCGAAGGCCAGGATCGTAGCCACTTCCTCCTGCATCTGCATGAGTTCATCGAGCTTTAGCTCGGGATCACGCACGATGAAGATCTCGCCGGTCTTCTTGTTCTCGTAAAAGAGCATCTTGTTCCCATCGATCTCCTTTTCGGCGGTCTGGGTGAGCTGGCGTTTCCGCTCCAGCATGAGGGCGAGGATGTAGCGGGCATCTTCGGTCTTGGGATCACCTTCCTCGATGAAGCGCTGCAGCAGCTCCTGGGCACTCGCTTTGGAAGCGATCTCCGGCTTCGCATCCGGCTCCACCTTTTGGTAAAGCGTGCGCCAGGCGGCGATGGGCTTGCGGACTTCCTTCTCAGCGGGCCAGGCCTCGGCGCAGACATCGCGGCGGGCATACTCGTTGAGGCCCGGGTCAAAGTAGATGGCGGTGTGGAAGACCTCGCCGTCCTCGAAAGGTCGCTCGGTGACGGCGCAGGCATGGGCTCGGCTGCGAATATGCCAGTTCTGTTGCATCGGAGGGCTTGGTTATGAAGTCGCCACAGGGGGTTTCAAGTCAAAGTTGCCCCCGTCGCGATTGCGAGGGCGGGCGATTTGCGTGGTTTTGCGCTTCTTGGGCAGCAGGCGCAGCTTTGGCAGGTCGCGGTTGTTGGAGCGGTAGTAGAAGAGAAGGAGGCCCAGACTGCCAAAAAGCAGATGCGGCATCCACACCGTGAACCAGCCGGGCAGATGGCCGCCTTTGCCGAGATTGAGGAAGAGGTTGTTCACGAACATGAAGACGAAGAACACAAAGATGCTGCCCGCGATGCCGCCGACGGCGCCGCGCCGCGAATAGGCCACGCCGAGCGGCACGGCAAAGAGCACCACAGCAAGCGCCTGCCATGGCAGGGCAAAGCGATGCCACAGATGCGTGCGGAAAGGTGCCAGCTTGTCATCTGCGGCCTTCGGATGCGCTTTGAGGTAGGATAAAATCTCTGGCACGCCCATGAAATCCGCCTTCAGCGCATAGCTGACGAGACTCCACGGCGTCTCCTCAATTTGCGGGGCTTCGAGGATGAACTGACCCTGCCTGTCTGGCGAGAAAGGCGGCGTGCCCACGGGATTGCCATCTTGGTAGAGCACCTCGTTGCCATCGAAGAAGCGCCAGCCGCCGCGTGGCGTCCAGGTGGCCGAACCAGCGAGGATGGTGCGTGAGGGGCTGCCATTAGCGGCTTCCTCACGCATCTGCACGCCGCGCATGCGCTGATTTCCGCCGCGCAGGGAAACGGGAAAGGTGCCCACATACCAGGTGCGGCGGCTCTGAGGATTCCGAAACATGATCGAGTCCGCCATGATGGAATCCGGCGAGTTCTCCGTGAGAGCACGAACCACGGCCTTGCGATTTTTTTCCGCTCGCGGCGCCCAGTAATAATTCGCCACCATGCTCAGAAACGCCGTGTAGATCGTGGCGAGGAAAATGGGCCGCAGCACACGGGCGAGGCTTTGACCCGTGCCGAGCAGGGAGATGAGCTCGTTCGCCCGGCTCATCTTCGTGAGGGAGTAGAGCGTGGCCAGCAGCAGCGCCACCGGGATGATCGTCACATAGATATAGGGCAGCAGCCCGGCGTAAAAGCCGAGCACATCCACGAGCTTCGAATGCGCCTCCTGGAAGTCTTTGAGGTTGTCCAGCAGGTCCGCGATGATCCACAGCGAGGTAAAGGACATGAAGCAAAACACCAGCGGCTGGAGGAAGGAGCACAGCGTGTAGCGCTCCAGGATGCCGCACTTCAAATAATAGCGCAGCGCCAGCGGCATCGAGAGCACCGCCACGGCCAGCAGCACCTGCTTGAAGTAAAACGCGGCCGGCACTGGCGGCTCGCCCATCTCCGTCATCTGCGCATGGGCGATGTAATCGACCAACTCGCTGGCGATGGCCCATCCGGCAATGGAAACGGCCGCCACGGTGATGGGGAATTGCAGACGCTTCGGCTGGTTCCACCGCCGCCACACCACCAGCAGCAGCACGGCAGAGCCGATCGCGATCCACAAATTGAAATAGGGCAGGATGCGGGCTAGGCGCTCGATGCCATAAGGTACCGGCTGGCCGGAGCGGGCGGCCATCTCGATGGCCTGGTCCACATCCTCATCCGGATGCGTGCGATGCCAGTCCTGCGAGATCGCCACCATCAGCAGACCCAGAGCGAGCACGAAGGCCCCTCTTCCCAGATAAGGAAGGTGAATCACCCGCTGCCACGCGGCTCGTGCGCTTTGAAGCCATTTCATGCCGTAAAACCGCCACTTCGGCCATGCGCCGGGACGCGTCAAGGCTCGTGGGCCGGTTGACGACCCCCGCCGCACGCGGCAGAGGCTCCGGCATGCCCGCCCACCCGCTCATCCAGGCCGCCGAAAACCTCCGCGAGGCCCTGCGCCCGCTGAAATTCGCCCCGCCGGTCGATCTCGTCTATCAACCGCTCGATTACGCCTGG
>JBEIGR010000482.1:0-4657 GCA_040381795.1 Verrucomicrobiaceae bacterium
AGGAAGCTCATCATCCCGAATGCGTGGTCCATCGAGGCCCATTACGCCACCGCTGAGTCCGAGCCAAAGGTCATCACCTTCGGCGTCGATGATGTGGAGATGCAGCTCGAGCGTTACGACCGCCTCATGAAGGAGGCCCGCGCCCGCCAGTGGAAGATCGCCACGCTCCATTTCATCCCGGAGGGCAACACGCCCGCCACCTTCCACGGCACGCCCGATGTCAGCGGCCTCAACCTGGCTGCAAACCGCTAAACCCTGAACCTCCCACTGACTTATGGCCAAAAGCACCATCTACGCCGGACTCGAAATCGGAACGCACAAAATCTGCGTCGTCGTCGGTGAGGCAAAGCGTGACGGAGCCATCAAAATCCTCGGCGTTGGCCAGGCACCCTCGCGTGGTGTGCGTAAAGGCGAGATCGTCGATTTTGAAACCGTGCAGACCTGCCTCAACGACGCCCTCGTGCGTGCTGAGGACCGCAGTGATGTGATGATCCGCAATGTCTTCCTCGGCGTCAGCGGCGCGCACATTCAATCACTGAACAATCGCGGCTGCCACCGCCTCCCCGAAGATCAGGTGGAGATCACCGAAGACGATGTCGAAGAGGCCAAAGAGATCGCTCGCAACGTCAGCATCCCGCAGCAGAACGTTTTTCTCCACAGCGTCACGCGGCAGTACATCGTCGATGGCGTCGAGGGCGTGCGCCAGCCGATTGGACGCGAGGGCCGCATGCTGGAGGCAGATTATCACATCATCCACGGCATCCGTGGTCGTATTCAGAATGCCATTCGCTGCGTGCGTGAGATCCCGCTCGAAGTCGAAGACGTCGTCTTCAATCCCGTCGCTGCGGCACAGGTCGTGCTCACACGAGAAGCCAAAACTCAAGGAGCCCTCATGCTCGATTTCGGCGCTGGAACCTGTGACTACGTTTTGTATGATGACGGCATGATCACCGCCTCTGGCTGTGTGCCGCTCGGTGGCGATCATATCACAAACGACGTCGCCATGGCGCTCGAAATCCCGAATGGCCGTGCGGAGAAGCTCAAAATCGAAGAAGGCAGCACCGACTACCAAGACGTGCCCGAAGGTGAACTGCTCAACATTGAAGATGAAACCGGCCTCGTGCTCGGCGAGGTGCCCCGAGCCTTCCTCAACGAGGTCATGTATCTCCGCACCAAAGAGATCATGGAGACCGTCAAGGCAGCGGTGGAGCCGCATCTGCATCGCATCGGTGCGGGCGTGTTTTTGACTGGCGGCGTCAGCTTGATGAAAGGCATCGAAAACGTCGCGCAGGAGGTCTTTGGCCGCAAAGTCACCCGTGCAGGTTCCGCGCCTGTGAGCGGCATCTCCTCCACCTTTGAAAACCCGCAGTTCTCCGCGCCCATCGGCCTCATTCGTTACGCACAGATTCTCGATGCTGAAAAACCTTACCTCTCACCGCTGAAAAGGCTTGGCAGACGCATGCAAGAGCTGCTTTCATCCTTTGCGCTTTGATTTGAGGAGATCACCGCGCAAATCCGCGTTCGCCCGCAATCCACAACAACACTCTTATGGTCGAATATCAACGCACCCTTGCCGCCGGCATCCCTGCTCAAGGCGCCCCCCGCATCTGCATCATCGGCATCGGCGGTGCCGGCTCGAACGTCATTGATCGCATCACGCTGGATCGCATCGTCGAGGCCACACTCGTCTGCATGCACACCGATGTGCGCGTGCTCGGCCATGCCATGGCCCCATGCAAAGTGCAGCTCGGCGTCGAGCTCATGAAAGGCATCGGTGCCGGTGGTGATCCCGATCTCGGCCGCGAAGCCGCGCTCTACTCCCGCGAGCAGATCCGCCAGTCCCTCGATGGGCATGACATCGTCTTCATCAGCGCCGGCCTCGGTGGTGGCACCGGCAGCGGCGCGGCACCTGTCGTCGCCGAAATTGCGAAGAACACTGGCGCACTCGTCATCGTCGTGGCCACCATGCCATTCAGCTTTGAAGGCCGCCGCCGCATCGGCCAGGCGGAGGAATCGCTCGAACTCCTCCAGAAGCGCTGCGATGCGCTCATCCTCTTCGAAAACAATCGCATGGGTGAACTCATCCTGCCGAAGGATGGCATTCAAAAAGCCTTCACTCAGGCCGATCAGCTCATCGCCCAGTCCCTGCGGGCCGTTTCCACCATCACTGCCACGCCAGGCCTCGTGAAACTCGGCCTCGACGATCTCACCGCCGCTCTCCGCACGGCGAACGGTCGCTGCCTATTCGGCTTTGGCGAAGCTCGCGGCCAGAATCGCGGCGCGGAAGCGGTCAAAAAAGCGCTCAAAAGCCCGCTCATCGACCAGGGCCGCCTGCTTTATCACACCGAGACCTTGCTCGTGCATGTCGCCGGTGGCGAATCGCTCACGCTCGTCGAGGTCGAGGGCATCATGAAGCAGCTCGGCAAAAACGTGCCGGACCAGACGCACATCCTTTTCGGTCTCGCCATTGATCCGAAGCTGGGTGACTCCGTCGCCGTCACGCTCATCAGCTCGCTCAGCCTTGCTCAACTCACCGCGCATTCCACCGCCGCACCGCCCGCCGAGATGATGGCCCCGCGTGCTGAAGCCGCACCAGCGCCATTGGCCGCCCTGGCACCCAAACGCGAACCAAAGGCCCGCAGCATGCCGCCGCCGCTGCCAAAACCCGTCGAGGAAGATTTCTTCTTCAAAGCCGAGGAAATCATCCCTGAGGCCCCCGCCGCCATCCGCGCTCCCGAGCCTGAACCTGCCTTCGAACCCGAAGCGGAGGCCGAAGAAGCCTTTTACGAGCCTGAGGCTGCCGTTGAAGAGGAGATCGAGGAACCCACCAGCACCCCGGTGCATACTCCCGAGCCTGAAACCGCCCGCGTGCCCGCCCGCCCGCCCGTCGCTCGCGAGCCCCAGACGCTGGTTTCCGTCGTCGCTCGCGGTGTCACCCTTCAGACGGAGCCCCCGCCCCTTGCCGAAGACGACATGATCGTCTTTGAGGAGGACGAGCCTGTCCCCGCTCCCCGACCAGCCCCAACCACCAGCATCACCCCGCGCCGCACCATCGCCATTGAGCAGCCTTCCCTCGGCCTTGCCAGCGAAGAAGACCGCGGCCGCTTCAAAGACACCGAACCTTCCATCGTTGAAGGCGAGGACCTCGATGTGCCCACCTGGAAACGCCTCAAGATGAAGCTGCGCCGGTAGGCAAATCAAAATACGCCGGGCACTTCCGAACAGAATATCCGTGTGATGCGTTAAAAGTGTTCCCTTATCTTGGGGCCAACCTCCTCCTTGCATGAAACTTCTCCGCAATACCACACTGCTTGCACTGCTTTTTCTGACCTCAAAAGTCTGTGCTCAGCAACCGGACCAACAAAAACGTATTGCGGAGCTTGAGCGACGTGTGTCCGCCCTGGAAGAATCCAACAAGCAATTCCAGGATGTGATCCTGGCGTTGACCCAGCGTCGTCAACAAACCCCGTCTAACGTTTTTGTGCCTGCGGCTGCATTTGGTGCGCCGCCTCTTACCGACCTCGAAACGGCTTTGGCAGCTGCAAAGACCCAGCAGAAGCGTGTGTTGCTAGCGTCGTTTGATCCAAAGGATGACTTTAATAATCAAGGGCTACAAATCCGATACTTCACCGACCTCAAAGAAACCAAGAAGCTGCTTCAAGAAAACTTCATCATCGTGCTGCTGTCACGAGATCATGTTCATGTGCAAAAATATGCCGGAACGATGAATACCGAAAGACCACATTTCTTTCTACTCCGCCCAGACGGTTCGATCATCGTTCACGACTCGCTAAGTCAGAATCCTGAAGAAGGGCTTAGAATCGTTAAGAGTCTGCTTCCGCTGCAATAGCGAATTTCAGATGGTCCCCCATAGCGCGGTAGATCGCGAGCCAGAATCGGCCTCGTGCCAATTCGCATCCTTGCCAAAGGAGGCCTCACCCGTATTCTCGCGGGCCGCGTAACCTCCTACCCACGCAAAAACACCCCAATGACCCAGCTCGATCAGCTCAAGCAGCACACCGTCGTCGTCGCCGATACAGGCGATTTCGAGGCGATGAAGGCCTACAAGCCTCAGGACGCCACCACGAATCCCTCTCTCATTCTCCAGGCCGCCTCCAAGCCGGAGTACAAGGCCATTTTCGACAAGGCCGTCGCCGATGGCAAAGCGGGCGGCGTGGATGCCGTCATGGACAAGCTCGTCGTGGCCTTCGGCCTCGAAATCCTCAAAATTGTGCCCGGCCGCGTCTCCACCGAGGTCGATGCCCGTCTGTCCTTCGACGTGCAGGGAAACCTCGACAAGGCCCGCCAGATCATCGGCGCGTATGAAGCCGCTGGCATTTCCCGCGAGCGCATCCTGATCAAGATCGCCTCCACCTGGGAAGGCATCAAAGCCGCCGAGGTGCTGCAAAAGGAAGGCATCAATTGCAACCTGACCCTCCTGTTCAGCCTCGCTCAGGCCGTCGCCTGCGCCGAGGGCGGCATCAAGCTCATCTCCCCCTTCGTCGGCCGCATCCTCGATTGGCACAAGAAGAGCACCGGCAAGGATTTCGCTCCAGCAGAAGATCCCGGCGTGCTGTCCGTCACGCAGATCTACAACTACTACAAGCACTTCGGCTACACCACCGAGGTCATGGGCGCCAGCTTCCGCAACAAGGGC
>JBEIGR010000483.1:0-4640 GCA_040381795.1 Verrucomicrobiaceae bacterium
CGTTTGATGCAGCTCGATACTCCCGCCGTCTATCGCGTGCATGAATCGCCGAAGGAAAAGCGGCTCAAGGATTTCCGTGATGATGTGCTGAGTCATCATGTCCCCTGCGGAAACCTGATGCACCGCCCAGAAGTGCAAAAACTGCTCGCTCACCTTCACGAACTGCCCATCGGCCCGGCGTTGAAGATCGGCTTCCTCCGCTCGCTCATGAGGGCACGCTATGCGGTGGAGCCTCTCGGCCATTACGGCCTCGCGAAGACGAAGTACACGCACTTCACCTCACCTATTCGACGCTATGCGGATCTCGTGGTGCATCGCGCCCTCTTTGAAAAGCCACCCACGCCCGGAGAGGCACGTCAAATTGCCGATCACATCACCGCCACGGAGCGGAACAGCTCCGATGCCGAGCGTGATAGCAAAGACGTGAAGCTCTACGCCTTCCTGGAGGCGCAGATCAAAACGAAGCGTTTTCAGCCCTACGCGGCGCTGGTCACCGATGTGCGAAATTTCGGCTTCTTCGTCGATGTCTCCGATCTCGGCCTCAGCGGCGTGGTGCCGTTCTCGGCCATGACGGATGACTTTTACGTCTTTGATCCCGGCAGCGGCAAAATGCATGGCCGCCGCACGGGTCGCGTCATCCAGCTCGGTGATCGCGTGGAGGTGCAGGTGCGCTCCGTGGACCGATACAAGAAGCAGGTCGATTTTGCCCTCACGAAAGGTTCTCAGGTGAAAAGTGAGAAGCCTCAGGGGAGAGATGAGAGGAGGCCGGAAAAGACCTTCAAGCGGCCCAAACGTCCCAAACACTCGTGGAAGGGCAAGGGAGGCAAGCGCTGATCCTCGGAAGAGAAGCCGCTCTGCCTTCGACCATCCAAAATCGATGGCTCATCCATCGAGCCTCTTGCGTAACCACGTCTTTCTCGTTCTGGCGAACGAGCCTACGAGGCGCGTTGTAGGCGCATTCGCCAGAATGCGGAGCTTGTGCAAGAGGCTCCTCAACTCGTCGAGAAATTCACAACGCTCGCCGCGTTAACTTGCCCCTCCAAGAAATGCCTTCCCCCGAGCCCATCATCCAACTCGTCGATATCTGTAAAAGCTATCAGATGGGAGACCTCACGCAGCATGTGCTCCAGGGGGTCTCTCTCTCCATCTATCCGGGAGAGTATGTCTGCATCATGGGACCTTCCGGCTGCGGAAAATCCACGCTCTTGAATGTGCTCGGCTGCCTCGATCAGCCCACCACCGGGGATTATTTCCTCGGCGGGCAAAACGTGGCGCACCTCAATGACGACGACCTTTCCGCCGCACGAAATCGGAACCTCGGTTTCATCTTCCAGAGCTACAATCTCATCCAGCAGCTCAGCGTGATCGAAAACATCGCCGTGCCGATGTATTACGGCGGCGCCAAGGATGTGGATATGATCGAGACCGGTACGCGACTCGCCACCCAAGTGGGCCTGGAGCATCGCCTCTATCACAAGCCCACGGAACTCTCCGGCGGCCAGCAGCAGCGCGTGGCCATCGCCCGGGCACTCTCCAACAATCCCCTCGTCATCCTCGCCGACGAAGCTACGGGAAATCTCGACAGCAAATCCGGCCAGGAGATTCTCGGCCTCTTCGATGACCTCAATCAGCAGGGCAAGACCCTCGTCTTCGTGACCCATGACGAACGTATGGTGGAACGCTGCACCCGCATCATCCGCTTGCGCGATGGCTTGGTCGAGCGTGACGAGGAAGGTGCCAAGGCGGGACGGTTGAAGAAGGCGGCGTGAGGGGCTTTGGCGTTTGGCATAGACTGATTCTCGTAGCGGCGGGCGTCAGCACGCCGAGGGGGGCGAAGCATGTGAGACGCTCGGTTTCGGAAAACGGACGTTTTCCGCTACGCGGGTTGCCTTGTCGTAGCGGCGGGCGTCAGCACGCCGAGGGGGATTGGTGAAGCATGTGAGACGCTCGGTTTCGGAAAACAGACGTTTTACGACTCAAACTCGCTGAAGTGCTTTTTCGGCAGCGGTGGGGTGGTTTCGGACTTGGTTTTCCAGGACGCGGCTTCGGTGGGGTTGCGGTCGCAGCCATCGCCGTATTCGTAGCAGGCGCTGAGGTTCTTCATGGCTTCGGTGACGCCTTCTTCGGCGGCTTTTTGGATGAGGGTGAAGCCGGCCTGGCGTTCTTTGGTGGTCTGGCCGTGTTTGAGGAGGACGAGGCCGGCGAGGTTTTTGGCGGGCGGATGCTGGGTGGCGGCACGGGCGGCGGTTTCATAGACCTGCTGCCAGAGGGAGGGATCAAGCTCGGCCTTTTTCCAAAGCAAGTGAGCGGCGAGGTAGGCCTCCAGCGGATGCTTGGAATTGACCATCGTGGCGAGGGCGATGGCAGAGGCGCGCTGATGCTCGCCGCCGATGAAAAGGGACTCGGCATAGTAAAAGCGGGCTTCTCGGCTTTTCGTGGTCTCGTAGGCTTTGCGATAGAGCACCTCGCCTTCAGCGGTGTTTCGTGGAAGGAGATAACCGCCGCGCAGCAGATGGCCGTGGAGCAGCATGGCCGTCGGCACGCCGAGATCGGAGAGCTTTTGCACTTCGGCGAGGCAGGTGGGATCGGGCCATTCGCCTTCGGCAAAGAGGGCGCGAGAGAGCGCATCGCAGGTCTGGTCGGTGGCGAAGCGCCAGAAGGTTTCGTTGGGGTGCTTCGCCGCGTTTTCGAGGATGGCGGTGAGCGTGGCTTTCGCATTGCCGGCCTTCACGAGCATGGCGAGATCGTCCTTGGCCTTGAGCTTGAGTTCGTCCTCACTGAGCACCGGTTTGAGATCGCGAAGGGACTTGGCGGGCGAGAAGGCATCGCGGGATGGCTCGGTCGTTTTAAGTTCGATCTTGTCGGTGGCGCGTGTGACGAGCCAGGTCTCCGGCGCGATGCGTTCGAGGGTGACGAAGAGCGTGCCGGAGCCGGTGGCGTGGCGTTTGTTGAGGCCGTGGAGGTCGAAGAGATAGCGCTGGGTGATCTCGAAGCAGCTTTCACCGGCCCACGAGGCTTCGGGGGTGCCCTCGGCGCGGAGGCTGCGCTGCGGCCAGTGATCGCGGAAGGCTTCTTCGAGCTTCAAAACCTGCTCGGAGGCCGGATTTGGCATCTCGAAGTAATTCGCGGGCGCGGGACTCACGAAGCGAAGCACGCCGGAGGCATCGTTTTCATTCCACGAGTCCAAAAAGGCCTTCGCGGCGGCGAGTGCCTCTTCGCGGTCAGTGTCCGTGGGGGCTGCGGGAGCAGGCGGTGGAGTTGGTTTGGCGGGTGGCTTGGGGGCGGGGGCCTCGATGACCTTGGGCTTGGGTATTTCGGGAATCGCTGCGGTGGGCTGCGGAAGGAGGAATTGATAACCAAAGTAGATGGCCGCAGGGGCCAGCAAGCCGCCGATGACGGCGGCGACCCACCAGCCATCGTCGGACTTCGGTGCCTTGATCGGGGCTTCCTTCCAGGGATCATTCACCGAGCGTAGCACCTGCACATGATTCACCGGCGGCGGAGGTGGTGAGGGAAACGGCGGCGGCACGACCAATGGAGTCGCCATCGGAGATGGCGCTGGATCTGGCACCGGTGTTGACGGGCGCTGACGCACGCGGGTGCTGCCGAGCATGTAATCACGACGGCGATTGCCACTGGAGGCTTGAGAGGGCTTTGGCTGTTCCGCGACGAGGGCGAAATCAAGCAAGTCACCGCCGAGACGAAGCCTGAAGGGCGTCTCGACTTCCATCTCGCTGGCGGTGACGCCATTCACATTCAGCCGGTGCGCATTGGAAAGGCTACGAAGCTGGAAACGTGAGTCTTCAAGACGGCGAATCTCCATGTGACGCGGCGCGATGTCATCGCCATCGAAAGCGAGATTGCATGCCTCGCTGCTGCCGAGCACGAGCACGGACTGCGGCGGGCAGGGAAACGAGTGGGCGGCCTCCTCGGTGTGCAGCGTCAGGAAGTCGGGCATTGCGGAACGAAACGCGAGAACGGACTCACTTTCCAGCGCCGAGTTCCTTGTAGTAGCGCTTCACGAGGTCGCGGAACTCGGCGGGCACGGGATCGCGGTCCACCGGAGCGAGGTTTTTGCCGCTGTCCTTCTTCGAGAGTTCTTCCACCACGCGGTCACGCAGCTCGATGAGCGGGGCGGTGATGCGCTGGTTCAAAAAGGACACCTGCGGGGCTTCGTTGCTGCGTTTGAGGTTCACGCGCAGCTCGCGAGCGCGGTCGAGGATCTTCGCGGCGTCGTTTCGCAGCTCGGGGTTGTTGAGAAGCTCCTCCACATTGCGGAGGCGATCACTCCAGCGCTCGTAACCGGCACCGGTGAAGACGCTGTTGTCGGGCTGCTCTTTGCTGTCGTCGAAGAAGAGGGAATCTGGGAGGGCACCGCCAGTGATTTGGGGGCGGGTGCGATCGTTGTCGGAGTCGCGGTCGGTGGTGGGGGCGAGGGCGGTGTTGTTGGGAGTGGAGCGCGGACGCCCTCGTCCGCTTGGGCTGGGATTGGTCGGATTGGACCGATCTGACGGATCGGTTGTGTTGGTGGCGGTTTGGGGCTGCCCCTCACCCCGGCCCTCTCCCCGTTGTTGATCGGGCTGTTGTCCTTCTCCTGGGCGGGTAGAGGGAGAGTCTTTGGCTTCACCTTGGCCCTGGCC
>JBEIGR010000484.1:0-4619 GCA_040381795.1 Verrucomicrobiaceae bacterium
AGAGTGCCGGCCATTTACGCGGCTGGCAAAGGCTTCCTTGCGCGGGAATCGCCTCGCCGATACGATGAAACGCATGAAATACCTTCCCGTGCTCGCCGCCGCCGCTCTGCTGTCCAGTTGCATCGATCCCTACATGAACAACATGGGCCGTGATCCGTATGCCGATCCCTACGGCCAGCAGCACCGGGCGGACATGCGGGATCAGGGCCGCCAGATGAATCAGATGGCCTTTGAACGCGGCTGGCAGGACGGCCAGATGGATGCCCAAAATCGCCAAAGCCAGAACTACAACCGTCATCGCGGTGCCCGCTTTGATCCTTCCACCGAGGTGGCCTACCGCGATGGCTATGGCCAAGGCTTTGCCAGCATCAGCAGCAGCCTGAATAATCTCAATCAACCGCCTCCAGCCTACCCGCAGCAAGGCGGCGGTTTCCAGCAGCCTCCTCCCGCCCCGGTGGAAAACGACGCCGCCTATCAGCAAGGCTACGACTATGGCCTGCGTGACCGTGTGGGCGGTCGTGTGGCTGATCCAGCCGCCTATGTGGGCCGCTACGATCCGCGGAAACGCTCCAGCTTCGACCGCGGCTACTATGAAGGCTACAACTCACGTTCCTCCATGAATGCTCCGCCCGCGAATGGCGGCCGCCTTTGGAATCTGTGAGGCCTCACACCGTCACCCAGGTCTTCGCTTGGCTGCTTTGCAGGATGGCCTCGCACAGCTTCACCTCGTGGTGACCATCCGCCGCGGTGGCAAAGAGCGGTTCGGTCTTCTTCCCGCTCGCGATGTGCTCATACACGGCGCGGTAGTGCATCTTGTGCGCATCATTAAAACCTTCGGGGTGGCCGCCGGGATAGTCGGTGAAGTTCAGCACGTCTTCGTGAAAGCCGGGCGTGCCGCGTTGTAGGATCTGGTTCGGTTCATCGCGACGACCCACGAGGATTTCATTCGGCTGCTGGAGGTCCCAGCGCACGCTGCCCTTCGTGCCATAGATGCCAAAGCTCAGGCTGCACTTCCAGCCCGCCGCCACCTGCGAGATACTGGCATTCGCATGGACGCCACTGGCATGGCCGTGCGCCGCCTTGCCGAACTTTAAAAGCACGCTGCCGAAGTCCTCGGTATCCACTTTGTAGTCGATCATGTTTTTCGGGTCCACCTTCGCAAAGGTGTGCACCTCGCCTTTTGGGCGCTTGCGGGTCTTGTGAAAGGTTTCCACATGCGCGAAGACGCTCTTGGCTTTGGCACCTAGCACAAAGCTCACCGCATCGATCCAGTGCGTGCCGATGTCTCCCACGGCGCGGAGTTTTCCACCCTCGCTCGCTTGGATTCGCCAGTTGTAGTCCGTCTCATGCAGCAGCCAGTCTTGGAAGAAATGGCCCTGCACATGGATGATCTGGCCAAGATCGCCCCGCGCCACCATCGCCCGCATTTGCAGGATGGCTGGGAAGAATCGGCACATGTAGTTCACCGCAAAGACGGGGCCTTTTTTGCCTCCTTTTTTCACCGCCTCAACCACGAGTGCCGTCTCCTTTGCCGTCATCCCGAGCGGTTTTTCGCAAATCACATGCTTGCCCATCTCTAGCGCACTCAGGCACTGCTCCACGTGCACCTTGTTGGGCGAGGTGATGTGGACCACGTCGATATTGGGACTCGCATACATCGCCTCGTGATCGTAATCGCCATACACCTCCGGGATGTCCCACAGTTCGCCCACCTGCCGGGCACTCTTGCTGGAGCCACAGATGCCGTTCACATGGATGCCGAGGCGTTTCAAAGCCTCAATGTGCACCGGACCGATGAAACCAGTGCCGATAATACCAGCGCGGAGATGATGAAGGGGAGTCATAGGAAAAGAAAAGTGGCCGCGATTATGCCCTGCCTTCGCCATTCGTCATTCTGCATTTGATTCGTTCCACTCACCCTCCGGGCTCCCTGCGGTCGTCTGTCTCGCTTCACTCGGCTGTCATTCCTTCGCGATGGCTTGCACGCCCTCTCATTCCCCGCTAAACCCACACATGCCCTCTACCCTCCCACCACTCTCCGGTGACATGACCATGTCCCAGGTGCTCACCGCCTATCCAGGTGCGCAGCGGACCCTGTTCGCGCAGTATCACATCGGCGGCTGCCGCAGTTGCGGCTTTCAACCTGCTGAAACCCTCGCCCAGGTCTGCGAGCGTAATGAAAACATCGCCGTCGAGGAAGCCATCGCGCACATTCAGAGCAGCCACCAGGCCGATTCCAGCCTGCGCATCTCCCCGCCGGATTTTGAAGCCCTCCGCCGTGCCCAACCGGATCTGCTCATCCTCGATGTCCGCACGCGTGAGGAGCACGAGGCCGTGAAACTGCCCAATGCCCGACTGCTCACGCAGGAACTCGTGCAGGAGATTTTCAATGGCGGGGATAAAACCAAACCCGTCGTGCTCTACGACCATACCGGCAGCCGCTCACTCGATGCCGCCGCCTACTTCATCGGCCATGGTTTTGGCGAAACGAAATGCCTCGATGGCGGCATCGATGCCTACAGCACCCAGGTCGATGCCAGCCTCCCGCGTTACCGCCTCGAAATCGAGGATTGATCCATGTTCCCCAAGCGTCGCCCCTTTTCATCCAAGCCTCCCGGAGGTCCCCCACGTCCACCCAGACCTCTGCAGTCCGCCCCTGGCGAACTCCGCGAGCACCGCACCTCCTGGGAAAAATCCGCCGATTGGTATGATCGCATCATCGGCGAACGCGGCTCCGAGCTTTACCAAGCCGTCGTCATCCCCGGCGCTCTCAAACTGCTCGATGTGCAGCGCGGCGACCGCGTGCTGGATCTCGGCTGTGGCCAGGGCGTCTTCTGCCGGGCGATGGCGCAAAAAGGCGCGGATGTCACCGGCGTCGATGCTTCCCCCACGCTCATTCAAAAGGCCAAAACCTATCCGGTCCGCCCGCCCATCCGCTACCTTGCCCGCGATGCCGCGCACATCGGCGACCTCGGGGAGTTCGACGCCCTCTCCGCCATCCTCTGCGTGCAAAACATGGAAAAGCTCGACGACGTGGCCGCGGCTGCGGCGAGGGCTTTGAAGCCCGGTGGACGGATGCTCTGGGTGATGAACCATCCCGCTTTCCGCATCCCGCGGCAAAGCTCCTGGGGCTTTGAAGACGAGCGAAAGCTCCAATACCGCCGCCTCGATGCTTACAGCAGCGAGCTCAGCATCCCCATCGTCATGCATCCGGGGAAGCACGACAGCGAAAGCACCGTCTCCTTCCACCGCAGCCTCAGCGGCCTTACGAAGGCCGGCTTCGCCCACGGCCTCGTCCTCGGCGGCTTCGAAGAATGGCACAGCCACAAAGAAAGCCAGCCCGGCCCCCGCGCCCGCGCCGAGAATCGCGCCCGTAAAGAATTCCCCCTCTTTCTCGCCCTCCTCTGGCGGAAGGTTTGAGGCTTGCTTGCCCCGTCTAGTAGAGGCGGTCTTCGTTGTGAGGGCTTTATCCCCGCGCCCGCCGGAAGTGCTGCCTGGAAACCCGCGTGCAGAGCGAGTGCGCTAAGCGGTGGGCGCAGAGGGGATAGCACTGAGCACTGAAGTTCTGGCTGCTCCGGTGGTCCTGCCTTGCGAGGCAGGCTTATCCTTTTGCCCTGCGGGCACGAGAGTCTGTTTCGAGAGTGGCTTGGATTTCCGTTCGAGCCTCCTCGAAGGTCGGAAGTCGTGAAGGGCGGCGCTCAATGAGGTGGATGAGATGCCAACCGAGTCGGGTGAGCACGGGCGAGCTGGTCTGGCCGGGCTGGAGTTTTTGCACGGCGGCGATGAAATCGGCGGGCATGCGGTCGGTGGAGAACCAGCCGAGATCGCCAGCGAGCGACTTGGTGCGGTCGTCTTCGGAGAAGGTAGCGGCGGCTTCGCGAAAGGTGAGCGATCCATCGAGGATCTGGCGCTGGATGGTGCGGATCTCAGGCTCGCGGTCTGGCTTGGCTTTTTCATGCCGGGTTAGGAATACCTGGGCGGCGTGGAAGGTCTCCGGGATGCGGAGGGACTCGCGATGAGCGTCAAACCAGGCACGGACTTCGTTTTCTGTAACGTTTGGCTGGTTAGGTTTTTCGATCTCCTGCTGGTGTGCGAGGGCTGTGGCGATGCGGTTTTGTAACACAGTCTCAGTTAAGCCTTGGCCCGCGAGACGCTGTTGATAATCCGCTGGCGTCTGAAACTGTCGTTTGAGCATGGCTAGCTCCGCTTTGACCGCCGCTGGATCAGCGGAAGCCGCATTGACCGTGGTGTGCGGTGGTTCCGGGAGGTGAAGGGCATCCCAGACGAGCCATGACGCTAGGCCTGCGCCGAGCAGGAGCACCCCAATGACTTCGAGACAGCCTTTCATGCGGCCATGGGAACATGCGTCCGTAGGATGTGCAACGGGGAGGTTGCGGTCCGCGGTGGTTCTTGGTAAGACGGGCGACTCACTCTCCCACATGGCTTCACTATTTGACTGGATCGCCGCCGCCCGACCGAAGACCCTCGGGGCGGCCATCGCCCCTGTGGCCGTGGGCTGGGCGCTGGCGGCAAAGGTGGCTGGGAAGGTGGATACCAAACTGGCGCTCTACACGCTGGGTAGTTGCATGGCGCTTCAGGTGGCGACGAATTTCTTCAAC
>JBEIGR010000485.1:0-4613 GCA_040381795.1 Verrucomicrobiaceae bacterium
CTGGACGCTGCCCGAGCAACCACCCCCGCGCATCCGCCGCCCGCAAGTCCCTGACCCCGACCTGCCGTGACCACGGCGCAAATGTGTGGCCGACCTGGGCCGTCAACCGAGCCGCCTGCCCCCGTGCTTGCAAGATGCGGCCTTCTAAAGTGCGAAACTTGGGCTAGTGCAATCGGGGACTCTCAAATTTGATTAGCAGAACAACGGTTTTTCCGCAAAAATAATTTTTTCATCGTGGAACCCTAGAAATTGCGATGGGAAACGATTTGTTGCCCCTATCGGTGGGATTTTTTTCTGGTCAAAGCACAACATCTTGTGCAACATGCTCGTCACGGCACGAACATATAGTATTTATAGACCTCGCTCCCTACTCTCTCGTTTTCCCCGTTTCTCCACTTATTCACACCCCTAAACACAGCATTTAAGATCATGGAAAAGACATACAAGATTGGCAATCGTGAGTTCCCTCTCGATCACGATAAAGCAGAGGCCGCCTTTGCGGACAAGAAAGTCATTAATGGTCGCAAGAGCATGACCTTTAACCTTCTCCCGCTGAAGTATCAGTGGGCCTATGATCTGTATCGCGTCATGAAGGCCAACCATTGGGAGCCTGAGGACATCCAGATGCAAAGAGACGTGGAACAGTGGCGCTCCAACGAGATCACCCAAAACGAGCGCTGGATCATCATGATGGGCATCGGCTACTTTTCTGCCGCCGAAGGCATCGTGGGGGATAACATTCAGCACGTCGTCCGTGAACTGGTGACCGCCCCGGAGCTGAAACTCGTGCTCGGCCGTCATGCTCATGAGGAAAACATTCACGCCGACTCCTTGCTCTACATGATTTCCTCCCTCGGGATCAACCCGCATGAGTGCGAGGCCATGTTCGAGCAGATCCCGACGATCGTGGCGAAGAATGAATTCGTCACCCGCATCTCCCAAAACATGCGCCGGGACATCGACCTCAAGAAGCTCGAAAATAAGCAACTCCTCGCCAAAAACATCTTCATGTTTGGCCAGTGCATGGAGGGCACCCAGTTCTACGGCCTCTTCGGCATGGTGCTCAGCCTTTACCGCCAGAACAAGTTCCCCGGCATCGGTCAGATGTTCCGCTACACCCTCCGGGATGAGTCGAACCACATCGAAGTCTTCCGCAATCTATTCATGGACCTCATCGAGGAGAATCCCGACCTGTGGACCGGCGAATTCCGCGAGGAACTCGTCAACATCATGCGCGAAGCCGTCGCTCTGGAAAAGAATTTCATCCGCGACTGCCTGCCCGTCAATGCCGTGGGCCTCAGCTCGGCCGAATTCGAGCAGTACATCGAATTCATCGCCGACCGTCGCCTGGCCGGCTGCGGCCTTCCCGCCCTCAACCCAGGCGTCTCCAATCCTCTCCCCTGGCTGGCGGAGATGATGGACGTCCGCAAGGAGCAGAATTTCTTCGAAGGTAAGGTCACCGATTACCAAAAGGCCTCCGCTCTGGTCCAGTCCTCCGACGACGATCTGTAACCCCTTTTTGTGAACAACCTGACCAACAAGAAAGAATAACTTTCGCTGGAGTAAGACGCACCCGTTTCGCATCCTCCCGGTCCCCGATTTTCCCCGCCCCCTCAACTTCAAACCAACAGCCCACTCCTCCTCCCGCCATGATCGCCTCCCTGCTGCAAGAGGACAAAGTCCTCAAGAAAGTCACCCAAACGCCGAAAGACCAGAAGCCCGCTTTTAAGTGGAGTGCCTTGTCTGTCGCCAGTTCCATTGGGGAGACTCTTCCCGCTTCCATCAAGGTCAACGTCGGCGGTGCCGAGCGTGATTTCGACGCCGAGGAGATCGCAGACACCGTCGGCAGCGCCCTCGCGGACCTCTTTCTCGCCCGTCAAAAGGAAGGGGACATCTACACCGAGCACAATCAGCAACTCGTGCAGAAGATCTCGCGGGCGGTCACGGAGGAAATTTATCAGCGCACGGCCCAGCTTGCCGAAGGGAGCGGCAAATCGGCCAATCTTAACGCCAAGGACATCTATCACTGCATCGAGCGGGCACTCATCCATCACAACGCTCACGACGTCGCACGCACCCTCGCGGAAAAGCGCAAGCGTGCCTCCGCCTACGATCCCTTTGCCGATTCCACCCCTCAGCCGCTCATCGTGAACACCAAAGTCATCCGTCGCAGCGGCCAGCTCGTGCCGTGGAACCACAACAAGATCGAGATCGCCGTCCGCAAGGCCTTCCTTTCCATGGAGCTCGACTCCTCCCCGGCCGTTCAGGTCGCCGAGACCGTCAGCCGCGCCATCGCCGAGGAAAACAAGCAGTTCATCCACATCGAGGACGTGCAAAACCTCGTCGAGGAAGAGCTCATGAAGCAGGGCTTCTTCAAAGTCGCCCGCGCTTACATCCAGTACCGAGCCCTCCGCACCAACATGCGCGAGGATGATGAGCAGCAGGCCGCCGTGGCCAATGAAATCGAGAGCCAAGACCAGCAGGCCCTCATCCTCGTGAAGACCGCCGACGGCAATTCCTTCCTCTGGGACGGGGCCGATCTGAAGAAGCGCATCGACTTCGCCATGCTCGGCCTCGATTTGTGCCTCACCCGTGCCGAGATCGAGATGGAGCTCCGTCGCTCGCTCAATTCCGACATCACGCTCGATCACCTCAAGCAGACCATCACGCTCAATGCCAAGACGCTGATGCAACGGGATGCCGACTTCACGAAGTTCGCCGCCCGCATCCTGCTCAGCTACATCTATGAGGAAGTCCTCGGCTGGGACATCGTCCGCGATGGCATCGAAAGCCTCCGCGACTTCCATCGCCGCAGCTTCCGCCGCAACCTTGCCCGTGGCGTCGAGATCGACCGCTACAACCCCCGCCTGCTTCAGTTCGATCTCGACAAGCTCGCCGACGCCCTCGATCCCGCCGCCGATCTCGACTTCGACTTCCTCGGCATCCAGACCCTCTACGACCGCTACCTCATTGTCGATAAGAAGGTCAAGCCCGCCAAGCGCCTCGAAACGCCCCAGCTCTTCTGGATGCGTGTGGCCATGGGCCTCAACGTCGGTGAACGCGATGGCAATCCCGAGGACAAGATCATCTCCATCTACAAGCTCTACAAAGGCCGCCGCTTCTGCTCCAGCACACCCACGCTCTTCAACAGCGGCACGCTGCACAGCCAGCTTTCCTCCTGCTACCTCTACAAGGTGGATGACAGCATCGAGTCCATCATGATCCGCGGCATCGCCGAAAATGCCTTCCTCTCCAAGTGGGCTGGCGGCCTCGGCGGCTCGTGGACCAGCGTCCGCGGCACCGGAGGTTACATCAAAGGCACCAATGGCGAATCCCAGGGCGTCATTCCCTTCCTCAAGCTTCACAACGACCAGCTCATCGCCGTCAATCAGGGCGGGAAGCGCCGTGGTTCCGGCTGCGCCTATCTCGAAGTGTGGCACAACGACATCGAAGACTTCCTCCAGCTCCGTATCAACACCGGTGACGAGCGCCGCCGCACCCACGACCTCAACACCGCCAACTGGATTCCGGATCTCTTCATGAAGCGCCTTGAGGCCCGTGAAAACTGGACCCTCTTCCGTGCCAACGAAGTCTCCGATCTCCACGATCTCTACGGCTCCGCCTTTGAAAAGCGCTACGCCGAATACGAGGCCATCGCCAAGACGGGCAAGATATTCTCCAAAGAAATTCCCGCCGTCGATCTCTGGAAGGTCATGCTCAAGGCCATCTTCGAGACCGGCCACCCCTGGATCACCTTCAAAGATCCCTGCAACGTCCGCAGCCCGCAGGACCACGTCGGCGTCATCCACAGCTCCAATCTCTGCACCGAGATCACGCTGAATACTTCCGCTGACGAAACCGCCGTCTGCAATCTCGGCTCCGTCCTCATCGACAACCATCTCGATGACGCCGGTAACATCGATCACGCCAAGCTCCGCGAGACCATCCGCAGCGCCGTCCGTGCTCTCGACAACGTCATCGACATCAATTTCTACCCCACCGAGGCCGCCAAGACCTCCAACACCCGCCACCGCCCCATCGGTCTCGGCGTCATGGGCTTGCAATATGCCCTCTACCGCAAAGGCATCCCCTTCGCGTCGAAGGAAGCCGTCGATTTCAACGATGAGATGATGGAAGCCATCGCCTACTACGCCTACGAAGCCTCCAGTGATCTCGCCGCCGAGCGTGGTCAGTATTCCAGCTACAAGGGCAGCAAGTGGGATCGTGGCCTCATGCCACAGGATACCCTCGACCTCCTCGCCAAAGAACGCGGCCAGGAAGTCGATGTCCCTCGCGGCGGCAAGATGGATTGGTCCGCCCTTCGTGCGAAGATCGCCAAGCAGGGCATGCGCAATAGCAACGTCCTCGCCATCGCGCCGACAGCCACCATCTCCAACATCATGGGCTCCAGCCCCTGCATCGAGCCCCTGCTCAGCAACATGCTCGTGAAGGCCAATCTCTCCGGCGACTTCATGCTCCTCAATCCCTTCCTCATCCGCGATCTCAAAAAGCGCGGCCTGTGGACCGCCGAAATCCAGAACAAGCTCAAGTACATGGATGGTGAGATCGAAGCCATTGAGGAAATCCCCGTGGACCTCAAGCGCCGCTACGCC
>JBEIGR010000486.1:0-4599 GCA_040381795.1 Verrucomicrobiaceae bacterium
CCATGAGCTGGGGAGCAGCGGGTGCATGCAGATTTCCGTGTGACGGAGGATTTCGCTCACCCCCAAGGCCACATCCCCGCTGCGCACGGCATCGAAGTCGATGGTCAAAAAGCGCTTCACCGCAAAGCCGAGCAGCACGAGCCCCACCAGCGCCACCGGCTTCCACCAGGACCGACGGGCAAAACGAACCAAAAACAAAAGCAGCCAGGTCGAGAGATTCGCGGAGATCGTGACAAGACACAGCAACGCGGGAGCTGTGGTGAGAAAGAACGTCGGGCCGACCTCATAGACGCGACCCAGCGCCAGCAGGATGGGGGCGCTCAGCACCACCAGGCCCCAGCTCGCCAGCAGCATACCTTCCAGCGTCTTCCACATCACGAGGCTGCGCGGCGGCAGAGGCAGCGCCACCTGCCATTCCATGTCTTTCCGCCGGAAGAGGCCCATGCCGGTGATCGTGGCATTGGAGATCACCAGCATCATGAAGAAGAAAAAGAACAGCAGGTAGATCAGCCGCTCCGCCAGCAGCGGGCCGAGCATCGGAATCTTCGTCACATAGTCCAGCCCATGCGCCACCAGCTTGTAGGCAGCGAAACTGTAGAACACCAAAAAGCCGCCCACGGTGGCCACCAGCAACCGGTTCTGGCTCAGACCATGCGCCGCCTTATTCATGAGCATCCACCCATGCGCACGGGCAAGCAGGGCGGTAGTGGCGGCGACGGTCATGACGCGGTTTTAGAATGCCTGCGCCCAGACCGCAAACGCATTTCCCTGATCAGCGGCATCAGCTTCTCCCTCAGCAGCGTTTCCCAATCCAGCCGCGCCATCAGCGCCCGCCTCGCCTGCCTTGCCTTCACGCCCGCATGCGCACGGATTTTACGAGCGAGACCTTTCGGAGAGGCGGCGAGCTTGAAAAACACCGCCTCGCTCGCGGCCACCTCGCGGTGAGCGGGAATGTCCGAGCAGAAAACCGGCACATGATGCAGCACCGCCTCGATCAGCGGCAGGCCGTAGCCTTCCTGAAGGCTCGGGAAGAAGAGCACATCGGCCATCTGGTAGAGGCTGCGCACGTCATCATCACTCAGCACCGCCTTCTCACCAAGGAAGAGCACCCGCTTCGTCACGCCGAGATCTTTGGCGAGCCGCTTCAACTCGCGAAAATACTTCACGCCATCCTTTTGATGCGGATCAGGAGCCGCCGTGACGAGGTAAACGGCCTCCGGAAGCTCCGCCAGAACTCGCAGCCCCATTTCGATGTTTTTACGCCTTACGAAGCGAGTGGGCTGAAGGAGCACCAAACCAGTCTTTTCGAGTTTGAGTGCCGCAATGCGGTCTTCGAGTCCCAAAACGGCCTTCGCCTCGCAGCCGTTCGGGATCACATGAATCGGCTCGCGAGTGTGTTTCGCGTATTCAGCCCTCCGATGCTCCGAAACGGCAATGTGAATGGCCTGCGGCACCTTTTCCGCCCAGCGCACGTCGTGCACCCAGTTGATCCAGTGGATGTCAGGACGCGATTGCGTGAGAGCGATGAGTTCTTCGGTCCACGCGAGGTCGAAGGGCATCGTGAAAACGTTGTGAACCATGACGATGCTCGGAGCGCGGACGCCCTCGTCCGCACCACACTCCCACCACTCAAACCTTCCCTCCCCCAACTTCGCTTCCACGGGATTCCTCCGAATGTAACTCAACACCCTCTCCAGATGCTCCGGCCCGCGAATCAACCGGTCTCGATAACCCTCCTGCCACCACTCGCCCTTTTGGCCCGTTGTTTGCCCGATCCGCCTCGAAGAAATGCTCTTCCAAGCCTGGATCACCTTCTCCAGTTCCACTCCCGCTCGAAGCCGGAAGAGCAGATGCACATGATTCGGCATCACGACGTAGCTCAGCAGATCATAGTCTTTGCCATCGGCATGATGCAGCGTGTCGAGAAGCCCTTGGCGCACTTCTGAGCGCTGCAAGACGCTGCTTCCCATGCCCGCGTTCAGCCAGCGTTCGATCTGCTCATCAAACCGATCATGAAACGCGAACTCCTCGTCGGCCGACCATGGTTTGGGATGGCTCAACACCCACAGGCGCTTTTGCTCGCGAAGCTCCGCCAGTTTTTCCTGCGGCAGCGAGTCGGCGAGCCGCCAGGTAACGAAGACGAGCTTTCCGGCCTGCTGCCAATGCGGCAGGAGATGGCGGTGACGCGTGATTTCCTTCGCTGGCTCGAAGTAGGGATGGTGATCCTCTTGCTCGATCCATTGACGGACGCGTGCGAAGGGAGAAGGAGCGCGGACGCCCTCGTCCGCAACGACCACCGGAGTGCGGATGCCCTCATCCGCTTGGCTTGAAGGCGGACGTGGGCGTCCGCGCTCCTCCAGCCACGCATGAAAGCGGACGAGGGCGTCCGCGCTCCTGTCGAAGACGCTCACGTCGTGGCCCATCGCGACCAAAGCATTCGCCTGCTCACCGATCACACGCTCCACGCCGCCGATGACGGGCGGTTTGGAGTAATGCAGAAGGGCGATGCGCATGCTCACCCATGGGAGCGCGGACGCCCTCGTCCGCAATCATTTCGATGCCAAGGCGGACGAGGGCGTCCGCGCTCCCTTTCAATCCATCACACCACCACGTTCACTAGCTTCCCAGGCACGACGATGATCTTCTTGGCGGGCTTGCCCTCCATGAATTCCTGCACGCGGGCGCTGGCAAGGGCGATCTTCTCGATCTCCTCCTTCGTCGCCTGGATCGGCACGCGGGCTTTGTCGCGCAGCTTGCCGTTCACCTGGAAAACGACCTCCACCTCGTCCTCGATGAGGGCGGCGGGATCGTAAACAGGCCACGCTTCGTCGCTGAGGAAGCCTTTCGCGGCCAACGCAGGGAACTTGGAGCGGATGATCGCATTCAGCTCCTCAGCGAGATGCGGCGCGAAGGGGCTGAGCACCTTCAGGAAGGTCACAATGGCTCCCGCGGGCTTCACTTCGGCTCCGGTGAAGGCGTTCGTGCAAACCATCATTTGGCTGATCGCCGTGTTGAAACTGAGCTTCTCGATGTCTTCACCGCACTTCTTGATCGTCTCGTGCAGCGCTTTGGTGAACTGCTTGTTCGCAGGCACGTCTTGCAGGGCCTTGGAGACACTCCACACGCCATCATCATCCACTTCCATCACCAGACGCCACACGCGGGCGAGGAAGCGATAAACGCCCTCAACGCCCTTCATGCTCCACGGCTTCACCTGCTCCAGCGGCCCCATGAACATCTCATACAGCCGCAGCGCATCGGCACCATACTCCTTCACCACATCATCGGGATTCACCACGTTGCCGCGGGACTTCGACATCTTCTGCCCATCCTCGCCGAGGATCAGCCCTTGGTTCACCAGGCGCTGGAACGGCTCCGGCGTGCTCACATAGCCGAGATCAAACAGCACCTTGTGCCAGAAACGCGCGTAAAGCAGGTGCAGCACCGCGTGCTCAGTGCCGCCGACGTAAAGATCGACGCCACCGGGCTTGCCGCCGCCCATCCAATACTTCTCCGCGGCCTCGCCGACAAAGCGCTCCGAGTTCCGCGCATCGCAATAACGCAGGTAATACCAGCACGAACCCGCCCACTGCGGCATCGTGTTGAGTTCACGCTTCGCGGTGGCGGAGTATTGGACCCACTCGGTGGCCTTGGAGAGCGGCGGCTCGGGCGTGCCAGTCGGTTTGAAGTCTTCCAGCGTCGGCGGCATCAGCGGCAGCTCGCTTTCGGGAATGCTGCGATGCTGGCCATCCTCCCAAACGATCGGGAAAGGCTCGCCCCAGTAGCGCTGACGGCTGAAGAGCCAATCGCGGAGTTTGAAGTTGGTCGTGCCTTTGCCGAGGCCTTTCTCATCGAGCCAAGAAGCGATCTTCTTCTTCGCTTCCGGCGTGGGCAGGCCATCGAGAAAGCCGGAGTTCACCGCGATGCCGTCATCGGTGAAACCTTGCCATTCTTTGCCATCAGGCGGCTGCACGACCTGCTTCACAGGCAGTTCAAACTTCTGCGCAAACTCAAAGTCACGCGTATCATGCGCAGGCACAGCCATGATGGCTCCGGTGCCGTAGCCTGTGAGAACGTAGTCGGCGATCCAGATCGGGATCTGCTCGTTGTTGACCGGATTGATGGCGTAAGCGCCGGTGAAGACACCGGACTTCTCTTTCGCCAGTTCGGTGCGCTCGAGATCGGATTTGGAAGAGACAGACTTTTGGTAGGCTTCGACGACAGCTTTTTGAGCCTCCGTGGTGATTTGTGGCACCAACGCGTGTTCAGGAGCCAGGACCATGTAAGTCGCTCCAAACAGCGTGTCGGGCCTCGTGGTGAAGACGGTGATGGAGTGTGGTGCATCCGTCTCGGCTGCTTCAGAGGGCAGTCCAGAGGACTGCACCACATTGAAACGCACATGCGCACCCTCGCTGCGGCCAATCCAGTTCCGCTGGAGCAGCTTGATGCTCTCCGGCCAGTCGAGGCCATCGAGTTCGTCGATGAGGCGCTGGGCGTAGGAGGTGATGCGCAGCATCCACTGGCGCATGGGGCGACGCTCGACGGGGAATCCGCCGACTTCACTTTTGCCGTCCACGACTTCTTCATTCGCCAGCACGG
>JBEIGR010000487.1:0-4593 GCA_040381795.1 Verrucomicrobiaceae bacterium
CCGACAGGAAACGGTGATTTGGTAGCTTTGGAAGTTCGGAGACTTACGATGTTGCCGGACAGTTCCGCCTCCAGGCGCCCAAGTCGGGCAAAGACCCCGATCAGCTCGACCAGTGTTATATTTTTCAAGCTCATGCTGATCCTCGCTGGGCTGCTTCGAACCTCTTCATCGGCGAGGAAGGTGATGCCTTCCTTCGCAGGATCCAGATCACGGCTCCTGCGTCGAAAGTATTCGATTACCTCGGGGATCGTGGCATTCGCAAACTCGGCAGTTGGGAAGACCAAATCGCCGATGGGCACCATCGGGTTTGGTTTGGGTGAATCAGGCGCTGCCTGCGTTGCAGTTTCTGCAAGCGGAGCGTTACCTGATGACTCGGAAAACTCAACATCTGGAAATTTGGCAGGCGCTTCGATGACACAGCGGAAGCTGTTCGAGCTGCCTCGACCATTCTCGTTGTCAGCCAATCGACATGATAAAAGGAGTCTTGTGGAATCCCAAGTTCCCCATGCGCAACCTCGAAGCACACGTTTGTTGTTGGCCTCATCCCACCAGTCAGATACCCATTCCCAAGCATTGCCACTGAGGTCATAAACTCCGATTCCATTAGGTTTGAAGCTCATCACAGGTGCAGACGTAATGAAACCGTCATCAAGTTCGCGAAACGGGCCATAGGTACTGCCAAACTTCGCCGCCCAGTTTTTATCTGCAAAGTTTCCACTCGCGTCACTCAGGTCGGTGAGTTCTTGGCTACCCCATGGATACAAGAGAACCTTCCCAGATAGAGCTTTTGGAGTTTGTATTGGTTCATTTGTTTCTAGTCTGCCTATCCCAGCGGCCCAGCTCCATTCTGCATCTGTTGGTAGCCTGTATTTTCGGCCTTCTTTATGGCTCAGCCACTCGCAGAATGCCATGCCATCACTTGCTGTCACACCGACCACAGGGTGATCATCTTGAAATCCGCACGGCACTCCCTCAGAAGATTGATTCTTCCATGCTCCATTAACTGCTGGCACAGCCTTGGCATAGGCTTCGTAGTCCTGCCGACGGGTTTCATGTTGGCACATGAGCACACTCGTTCCCGGCACGGGGACAAATTTCATGCCGACGCTATTGATGAAGGGATTTTCTTTTGTTGCTGTGAGTAGCGGATCCGAAGAAGCCCCGATTTTCATCCAAACAATGCCTCCGAGGCTCAAAACGACGGCGGCGGCGAGCAGCCAGGTTGTCGTGTTGGATTTCTCTTTGATTCGCGGCGGCGGGGCAGCGGCCTGCGGCGGGCGGTAGTAGTGCTGGCCGGGTTGGGGCTTGGGGGCGGCGGCTTGGGCGGGTGCGGCAGCGGCGGCTGGCTGCTGCGGGGCGGCTTGGGATTTGGTGACGGGTTTGGTGAGGATGGCGTCCAGGGCGCGGCGCATGTCGAGGATGGCCTGGTAGCGGGCGGTGCGGTCTTCCCGCATGGCGGCGGTGATGATGGCATCGTAGCGGGGATCAAGGCCGGGGACGAGAAGGCTGGGCATCTCAAAAATGCCCTTCGGGAGCCTGCCTGTGAGCATCTGGTAGAGCATGACGCCGACGGCGTAGATGTCCGCCCGGTGATCGACGCTGCTGCCGAGGGTGAGTGCCTCCGGGGCGAGGAAGTGGGGCGTCCCCATGACATGGCCGGTCATGGTGAGGCTGGACTGGGTGACGCGGCTGGATTTGGCGAGGCCGAAATCCGCCACCTTCACGCGGCCATCATTTCCGACCATGATGTTGGCCGGTTTGATGTCGCGGTGCACCACGCCGTGCTCGTGCGCATATTGCAGGGCATCACAAACGTGCGCGGTGATGGCCATGGCATGCTTCGAGGAGAGCCGGCCCTGGCGGGTCACCATGTGGGCCACATCCGTCCCATCGACGAACTCCATGATGAAGTAGAGCGTGCCATCTGGCATCTCGCCAAAGTCATAGACGCTGACGATGCTGGGGTGGTTGAGCTGCGCCATGGCCTTCGCCTCCTGCTTGAAGCGCTGGGCAAAGCTGGGATCGGCATCGCGAAGCTGCGGCGGGAGGATTTTGATGGCCACAGGCCGCTCCAGCGAGGCCTGGATGCCGCGATACACTGCGCCCATGCCGCCACGAGCTAAAAACGCCTGCACCAGATACGCGCCGCCGAGCCTCGCCTGCAAATCCTCCGGAGTGGGTGGCTGCCACGCATACGGATCACCCGTGGGAATGCGGGTGGCAGGATCCATGGCCTCGCGCATGAGATCGCTGGGGTTGTTGCCAAACAGCGGGTCGGAGGAGGGCGGGAGGGAGTTCATCGGGAGGGATGGGGCGGAGATACTTCAACAATCAGCAATCAGAGTTCATCAATCTGCGGTTGGATGGGTGGTCGAGGGCGTGGCGAAGCGGGAAATGACGATTGATGAATGTCGATTGCTGATTGCCGAGGGAGGAAGAGCGGAAGAGGTTATGAGAGCTACTTCGCAAAAAGCGGCGGACGGTTGCACGATTGGCTGAAGTTTTTTTTCATCGAGTTGGATTGGGCGTAGCCTCCCGTGCTGCTTGCAGGGTTTGCTCGATGAGATGCGGGGCGAGGAAGATGCCTTTGCTTTTCATCCTCTGGATGGCGGCTTCTACGTCGGCTAGTAACCCAGCACGATGCAGCTCCACGAGCACGCCGAGTGATCCGATGACCGTCAAGCCCGCGAGCCGTGCGGCACGGCGCCCCCGCACTTCGTCGATGATGACGAGAGGAAGATCGTGATCGATGGCGGTCTGGATGACGGCGGCTTCGCCGCTCCCTAGCGTGGAAAGCAGGGGATTGAACTGCGGTGACATGGGGGTAAGCACTTCACACCAAGGGGCGGCCTGGACGTGGGCGGCTGTGTCGTCTTTGTGGTCGCCAGCGGCCAGCTCGGCGATCACCTCGGCTGGAACGATGAGCTTTTCGACGATTCCGGAGAGCGCATCGAAATCAGGCAGCGCGGCGACAAGCGCGATGAGCGGGCTGCTATTGATGACTGGCGAAGGCTTCACGGGCGTGGGCGAATTCTTGATTCAGTTCGCCCTCATCCACATTGATGAAGGATACGCCCAGGCGCTCCAGTGCAAAGAGGAAGCGCACGCGGTCCAGCCCTGCCATCTCCGCTGCCTGAGCGGAGGAGACGCGGCCCATTTCATACCACTTCGCCGCGAGGGCGAGCCGTGCCTCACTCTCGAATTGCTGGGGTGATAAATTCAGCTCATCCGGCAGGCGGGCAGGGTATTCGATCGTCATGGAATGGCTCATGGTGGCGAGGCTAGCATTTTGGCATGAGCTGGCAATGGTTTCTCCATCACCTCGGCGGTCCGCCACTTTGACCGCCGCTGGGGCCTCCGGGAGTGCGGTCGATGAAGAAGCCGGGGATGGGTTGCCCGGGGCGCACTTGGCCGGGCATGGGAGCACCGGTGCCTCGGATGATCTGGGGCGGTACGGAGCCGGGTGGCGGCTCGTGTTTCTCTACGGAGCGGCTGGCGGCTAAGTCTTCGGTGAATTCACCGAGGCCGTTTTTGGCGAGGTAGTCGATGCCGCTTTGCAGGGCGGTGAAGGCATCACGCAGCCAAACGCTTTCGCCTTGGGCTGTTTTGACCAGTCTCTCCCCACCGATCCAGAGCACTCCGGTCCAGGTCTTTTGGCCGACGAGGCTCTGTGGCAGGCCGAAGACCTTCAGGCGGCCAATGTCACGCTCCTCTTCGATGTATTCGATGCGCTGGGTATCGACCTTGGTTTCGCCAGTGAGCTTGCTGTAGCGTGGATTCACCGCCACATCAGCCTCTTTTTTGTTCACGATCTTGGCCATGCCAATGATGGCCCCGTCCTCCCACTGGGCGATGCGCAGCTCGACGTAGTGTTTTTGCCTTTCGAGGATGGACTGGGCGGTGAGGCGGCGGTTTTGATAGCCTTTGGCATCGGCCATCTGTTGTTGCTGTGTCTCGGCGGCCTTTGCCACGGCATCCGCATTCAGCCCAAGCTGCGTGGCGACGGCGGGCGGCAGTCGGTCAAAGGGCAGACGCAGCACCGCACCGTCTTTGACGAGCTTGATGCCCGTGGGCTCGATGGCGGTGACTTGGGCGCTGTCATGCGTTTTGCCGTTGCGATCCCGGAAGGTCGGAAAGGCGGCACGCAGGGCGGCGAGCTGCTGCGCCTGCTGATCCGCCGCCGCAGCCTCCGTCATGATCGCTGCAGGCAAGCTGACGCCGTTTTTGGCGAGGAAGTCACGCGGCACGTCTGTTTTCGAGAACCAGCCCACACCGCCATCGTGGCTGAGCTTCACCCTATCTGCCTCATCGGTGATGAATTCGACTTTGATGAGGGTTTTGCCGCTGGCGAGGGTGATGTCCTCGGCGTGGAGGGAAGCAAGCAGAAGGAAACTGATGAGCAGGAGGATGGGTTTCATGGGCAGGTCACTTTTGAAGGTTGAGAACGTCGGTGCTGAAGTAGTTGCTGCGCTTGAACTTATCATCGCTCTTGAAGACGGTGAGTGTTTCGATCACGATCTGGTTCTCCAACCACCTTATGACGACGGTCTTCGTGCCAAATCCCACCTGCGTGACCACCATGGCATATTCGTC
>JBEIGR010000488.1:0-4582 GCA_040381795.1 Verrucomicrobiaceae bacterium
TAAGCCTCCCCTGCCCTGCCACGGGCCAACCACGCGTTTTGAAAGACTACGACGGATGACACAACTGCATGCCAGAGCAGCCTCATGGTGCTTCCGCGGCCTTTTCTTCCTGCTGCTCTCGTTCCCTCTCATGGCTGAAAACCTGCGCATTGGCATCATTGGGCTGGATACCTCGCACGCGGAGCAGTTCACGCTGCGGCTGAACGACACCGCGAATCCCAATCATGTGCCCGGCGGTCGCGTGGTGGCGGCTTTTGCCACCCCAAGCGCCGACATCGAGGAGAGCCGCAGCCGCGTGGATGGCTTCACGGCCATCGTGCGGGATAAATTCGGTGTGCGCATCGCCAGCGGCATCGAGGACGTGTGCAAAAACGTGGATGCCATCCTGCTGCTCACGCTGGATGGCCGTCCGCGACTGGAGCAGATGAAGCAGATCCTCTCCTTCGGGAAGCCGGTGTTCATGGATAAGCCCGTGGCGGCCTCGCTGAAGGATGCGGTGGAGATTTATAGGCTCGCCGAGGCCGCGAAGGTGCCCGTCTTCAGCGCCTCAGCCATCCGCTGGTATCCCGGCGTGCTCGAAGTGGCCGCAACGGAGAAGGAACCGCCCGCCGGAGCCATCTCGTATGGTCCGGCGCATATCCTGGCGCATCATCCTGATCTGTTCTTTTACGGCATCCATCCTAGCGAGGCGCTTTTCACCATCATGGGCACCGGCTGCCTTTCAGTGAGCCGCGTCACCACGACGGCTTCATCGGTCGTCACCGGCCTGTGGCAGGGCGGTCGTGCGGGCACGCTGCACGCCATTCATGAAGGGGCGAAGGCTTACAAGGTCATCCGCTTTGGCAAAACCGCCGTCACCGAGCAAAAGAGCGAGGGCGATTACACGCCGATGCTGCGCGAGATCATCAAGTTCTTCCAAACCAAGCAGTCGCCCATCTCCGCGAAGGACACGCTGGAAATTTACGCCTTCATGGAAGCCGCCGAGGAGAGCAAACGCCGTGGCGGCAAGTCCATCTCCCTCCGCGAGGTGCTCAGCAAGGCCGGTGCGCCCGATGCCTGGCTCACGTCCGATCCGAAAGCCACGCCCGCACCTTCCACGAAGCCCACCACGAAGAAAAATCTCCCGCAGCCGGGGAGTGAGTGAGGATGGGCTGCCCAAACTTATCTTGCCAAGAAAGCGGCGGGTGTGGTTTAATACGCGAATGATGACACCTCGAATTTGCCCTTTAAAGCCCGGCTCGCGGCCGCGGCAGGATGCGGAATTTCAGCAATGGCTGGGACGGCGGGACTGGATCAAGCGTTTTGCACTCGGCACGGCGGCCACGCTGGGCGGCGGACTGACCACGCCTGTTTTGGCGGACATCACGCCCGGTGCCAATCCGGCGAACCTGCTCAAGATCAATCTGAACAGCTACCCTGCCCTGCTCGACGACTATGGCTCCGTGCGGTTTAATCTTTTCGGCACCTCCGTGGCCAACGGTATCATCACCGTCACCCGGGCCCCAGGGCCGGTGTACTATGCCATGAGTGCCTACTGCACACACGCTGGCTGCATCGTCGATCCCTATGACAACAGCCCCGGTACGGAGGCGATGATCTGCTACTGCCACAATTCCGTGTACAACATTCAAGGCCAAATCATCAACGAGGCCACCTCCGGCCAAGCGAACCTTCCGGCCTACAACACGGCTCTGAACGGCAGCACGCTCCAGGTCGAGATTCCGAATCTGAACCTCCGCGTGAACTCGATCACGCCTTCGACGGCTGTGAGCGGCAATCCGCGCTTTAAGCTCACATTTCAGGTCAAGCAGGGCGCTAAGTATCGCATCCTCTTCACCCCCGATCTCACCTCCACGCCGGTGCAGGCGAGCTTCTTTAACTCGGCGCTGACGACGACCGCGTCCACCCAGTTTAACTCGGACTCAAACGGCACCAAGGACGTGTGGGTGCAAAACACCGCTGCCCGCGGCTTTTACATGGTGGAGATGATTCTCGCGCCGTATTGAGCCTCAAGGCGCACGATCCACCGCGAGACGCACAAACTGTTTCACCCCATCACCGCCGCTCAAGGTGCAGGTGACATTCACTTGGCGAATGGTACCGCTGACGACGCTCTCGCCGGTCACGCTTCCGCCGTTTTGACCGGTTGCAGCCGCTCCGGACAGGCTTTGAGCGATAGGCGTCCAGGTGGTGAGATCGGCGCTGATTTCGAGGCGGTAAGTCAGATCGGTGGCGGCGCTGTCGCGGCGGAAAGCGGTGGTCAGCGTGCTGCTGCCGCCGGAAGGCACGGTGAAGACCGGGACGACGCCGTTCGTGGCATCATAGACGAGCGGGCTGTAACCAAAGGCATACTCAAGCTGGGTGGCGATGCCATCGCCATCCAGATCGGGGTCCACCCACTGGCCAGTGAGGTGCGTGGGGAAAAGCTGCGCGAGCCATTTTTCATACGGCGTAGCGGGCACGAGCACGAGTTGAGGACGCTTCGCGGTGTCCGCATCCTCGCGGCTGGCGAGTGTTTTGGTGGTGGATGCGGAAGGCACATCCGAAGTGTTCAGAATCCAGCCGAAATTCACAGCAGGTGTGGCGAGCCAGGTATGCACATCGCTGATCACCTGAGGGCCAAAGAAGGCACGAAAGCCACTCTGGGCAAACAAGCCGAAGCCTGCCGAGATCGTGCTAGCGTAATCGCCGCCTTCATTGCTCCATGGAAGCGGTGCGCTAGTGGAGAAGATGCGATTGAGCCAGGTGGCATCGCCGTTTTGCGCCGAAACACCGCCTGTGAGGCTGGTGGAGGGGCCTTCGCCCCATTCGGCGAGCACGCGTTGGAGCAGGGTGTTACGCTGCGAGGCAGCACCGGTCTCCGAGGCGTTCACATGCACCTGGAGGACGGCGCTGCTGAACCGTGAACCAGCCGACAGCGAGGTGAAATCGAATTGCAGCATGGCCCGGCGCACATCGCCTGTGGCGGAAGCTCCGGTGAAGAGCGGTCCCTGGCCGTTGCCGAGCTCGCTGGTGCTTTCGGAGAAGATGGAGCTGTCTTTGACGGCGGTTAGCACAATGGGCGCAGGATTCACCGGCACGGGCACGAGCTTGTAGAGGCCGCCATTGGGCAGGCCGTTTTCCAAAGCCAGCACCCCGCCGCTGCTCTTCGTGCCGATGTACAATTCGCCCGACGCATCTCGGCCGAGGCACATCACACGAGTGGAGAGCGGATTACCCCCGAGGATGGGGATGGCCTCGTTCAGTGTGAAGACGCCGCTACCCGGCGAGGTCTCCTCCAGTCCCATGAGTCGGCCGCTGGCGGACCCGGCGGTGGCACCGTAATCTCCAAACACATACTTTCCTTGCAAAGCAGGGATAGCGCTGCCGCGATACACATACCCGCCGGTGATTGAGAGGCCCAGCAGAGGCAGCGTGGTGCCGGAGATGCCCGGATGGCCGTATTGCGCGATGGGATCGATCAGCGTGCCACCCGGATGCGTCATCGTGGATGAAAAGGATGGCCTTTCGGTGCCCTCCATGTAGCGCCAGCCGTAGTTCCCACCATTCACGATGAGATTCACCTCCTCGATGCGGCCCTGGCCCACATCGGCGCAGAATAGCCTGCCGGTGCCGCCGGGGCCTTCGTCAAAGCTCAGCCCCCAGGGATTGCGAATGCCAAAGGCGTAGATTTCCTGCTTCACACTGCCGCCGGAACTCACAAAGGGATTGCTGGCAGGAATGCCATACTGCCCGCCGGGGCCGTTCGTGCCCAGCGGATCGATTCGGAGGATTTTGCCGAGGTACACGGTCTTGTCCTGACCGTTGCCGAGGGCACCAGTCGGGCGTGGATTCGTGCCTGCGCCGCCGCTGTGCCCCACGTTGTTGTCATCGGCACTGCCGCCATCTCCGCTACCGATGTATAGCAGGCCACTGGCATCAAAGACGAGATTGCCGCCGTTGTGATTGCTCTGTGGCTGGGGGTACATCAGCAGCCTCCGCTCCGAAAGCGGATCGGCCACATTCCGATCCCCGGCGGAGACTTGAAACTCGGCGATGACCGTCGTGCAGTTCACCGTCCAGGAGCCGCCGTCATGCTGGGGCGGATCGATGCCGGCCTGGTAGTTCTTATTGTAGTTCAGATAGAACCGCCGGAAGCCTGGCGAAGCCGGATTGGCGTAACCGGGATGAAAAGCTAGGCTCAGCAGGCCCCGTTCGGAGTAGCCGGTGTTCACGGGGATCACCTTCTGATGCGCCGGATTCGCCGCCGTGTTCGAAATATCCAAAAACGGCACCGGACGCATCATGCCGTTTTCGATGATGAAAATGCGACCGGGCTGATCACACAAAAAAACCCGCCCGCTTCCATCCGGTGCGGACACGATGCAGGTAGGGGAATGAAATTGCTGCAGCACCACCGGTTTCATGTGGAGCAGCGGAAACGCACCCCGAGCACTGAAGACAGCCGATAAGGCAAACAAGGCAGCGTAAATCAGTTTCATCGTGGCGCGTGGGGTTGTGCCTCGATTACACCAGACCGCTCAGAATCCGGCAAGACCTGTTTTGTTCCAGTTTGGCTCCTTCATGGCCGAGAACCCAATCA
>JBEIGR010000489.1:0-4568 GCA_040381795.1 Verrucomicrobiaceae bacterium
CTCGGAGATGGCCAGTGGAGAGGACTTTGCAGCGGGATTCGCGACCTTGCGGGTCGAGAGCGTGGCAATCCGTGAAGGTGCCGCCGGTGTCCGCTGCGATGCGCCAGTTCACGAGTTACTTACCAGCGGAGGGATCGGGGAGCGCTTGGTAATCCACATCGGGAAGCCAGCGCATTTCTTTAAAGGCATCAATATAGGGCCCGATTTGATGCTCTTTGAAAATGCTGGTGGCGCGGAGCATCCACTCCTGGGCCATTTTTTCGTCCTTCTTGGAAAAGGAGATGGCCGCATTGCTCATGTAGTAGGCGGGCGTGTCGTCCATGAAGGTGAAGTGATTTTTGATGAGCTTTTCAGCTTCGTCGAATTTCTTCTGACGGGCTTCGCAGATGACAATGCGGGAGATGGCGAGGTGGCGGATGACTTGCGGGAGCTTGGGGAAATCAGCCACGAGCTTGCGAAAGGCAGCGGCAGCGGTGGGGAAGTCGTGACGGGCGAATTCAAGCTCGGCGAGGTTGAAGGAGGGGCCGGCGTTTTGCGGATCGAGTTCCTTAGCCTTGAGGAATTGCTCCTTGGCGAGATCGAAATCACGACGGCGTGGGGCGAGGTAGATGTCCCCGCGCATGGTGAAGACGAGGCCGTTCTTGGGCGAGATCTTTTCGGCTTCATCGAGCTTCGCGACGGCATCGGTGTAGCGGTTCTGCTTTCGCATCTCCTGCACGTCCTGGAAGATTTTGACGAGCTTCTGCTGATCGGCCTCGGAGAGTTGGGCGTCACCCAGCTCCGCAGCGGAGGGAGGAGGGGCTGGCGGCGGATTTTCCTGAGCGGCGGCGATGAGCGGAAGAGCAGCGGCGAGGAGGGCGAGGAGTTTTTTCATGCGGGCGGGATGGTTGGGGTTCAACGCACAGGTTTCAAGTTTCAAGTTGGTGAAGATTCCTTAGCGCGGCGTGGCGAGCTGCTGCTCGCAGGCCTCGTTGATGAGGCAGAGATCGCCGAGGGCATCCTTGAGCGGGTCGATCTCGGAGGCGGAGAAGCCGAGGTGGAGGTGGCGGCGCCAGCCTTCGGCGAATTCGAACTGGCCGGAGAGTCGGCCGACGGCTCGCGAGGCCTCGTCCATGCTGACGAGGTAGGAATCCATGCCCTGGGAGACATCGAGCCAGTGCTTTTGGCTTACGTGAGCGGCGAGGGATTCGCGTTTGCGGGCGTGGACGGAGGCGGTGTTCACATAGGAGCTAGCCTGGAGCTTTTGCCGAAGTGGATCGCACAGGCCGTGGGGCATGGCGTGATAGACGGTGACATCGTGAGAGTAGTGCGGGCGCTGGGGATCGGTGACGAAATTCGGGATGCCGTGGGCAAAGGCAGCAGTCACGGCGAGTCGGCTGGCCTGCATGTGATCCTCCATGTAATCGGACGGCGCATGGGTGAGCACGATGCTCGGCTGCGCCTCGCGGACGATGGCGGCCACTTTGCGGAGGTAGGGGACATCGTAGGTGAGCTCGAGGTCATCGCAGATGGGCGGATAAAAGGCCGCGCCGAGGATGCGGGCGGCCTCGCGACCTTCTTCGAGGCGCTTTTTGGCCGTCGTCGGGCCGTCCATCTGCACGCTGCCACCATGGCCGCTGCACAGATTGACGTAGTGGATGTCCCAGCCGCGTTCTTTGAGCAGAAGGAGAGTGCCGGCGGCGACGAATTCGATGTCGTCAGGATGGGCAAAAATGGCGAGGGCGGAGGGCATGGCGGGCGGAGCATGGCACGGGGCAGGGGAAAGGAAAGTGGAGGGGTGAGTTTCTGATTGAGTCACCCCATCTTCCGGGCTAAACGCCCCGCCCCATGAGTTCCCCAGCCGCCGCCCACACCTACAAACAAGCCGGAGTCGACATCCACGAAGCAGCCTCGCTGGTCGATGACATCGGCGTGCTGGTGAAGCGCACTCAAAAGAATCGCAAGCTGGCGAACCCCTTTGGCCTTTTCGCCGCCGCCTATGACCTCAGTGGTTACAAGCACCCGATGATCCTGACCGGCTGCGACGGCGTGGGCACGAAGATCGAGCTTTTGCTCAAGCACGACCAGCTCGAAGCCGCTGGCAAAGACCTCGTCGCCATGAATGTGAACGACGTGCTGACCACTGGCGCTGATCCGATCATGTTCCTCGACTACGTGGGCATTCCGAAGATCCAAAAAACGCAGATCACGCGCATCATCGCCGGCATGACGGAATATCTTGAGGCCTGCAATTGCATCCTCGCGGGCGGTGAGACGGCTGAAATGCCCGGCATGGTGCCGGAAGGCATGGTGGAACTCAGCGGCTTCGCCATCGGTGCCTGCGAAAAGGAAGATTTGCTCGATCCCGGCACCATCGCTGCCGGTGATGTGCTCATCGGCTGGAAGAGCGCCGGTTTCCACGCGAATGGCTTCAGCCTCGTGCGCCGCATCATCGAGAAGGAAAAGCTCACCTTCAGCGAGGACGAGATGCGCCTGCTGCTGAGCCCGACGCTGCTTTATCATGAGCAGCCCGCCGCTCTCAAGGCCGCTGGCATCAAGCCGAAGGCCATGGCGCACATCACGGGTGGGGGGCTGCCGGAAAATCTCGGCCGCATGTTCCTGAAGCGCGGCCTCGGAGCCAAGCTCAGCATTCCATTCTGGGAAAACGACGTCGCCCAGAAGGTTCTGCGCCACGCCGACAAATCGGACGCCATTGATACCTTCAACATGGGTCTCGGCTGGGTGGCTATCGTGTCCCCCGATCAGGTGGACAAAGCCCTCGCCGCCAGCCCGGGTGCGAAAATCATCGGTGAGATGGACAGCTCCGCGCAGGTGAGCGTGGAGATTGCATGATTCTTGGTGAGTCACCGAAACACGATGGATGCAGAGGTCCTGCCTGAAGGGGTAGTTATTACACCTTCTTTTTAGGCCAACTCGACGTGTACTCGTCTTTCTGCATGTTTTGAAAAAAGTTCTTGTATAACTAGCCGCTCTTCAGGCACAATTTTAAAATGAAGAGCAGCTTCGCCTCCTCGTCTTCTCACGCGTCTGCGTCGGGAAGCGGAGAGGAATCGGCCCATCATGCCTTCCGAGGTTCTTGCTACCCAGGTGCCCGCACGGCAACCCGCATCCGCAACCAGCGCAACGTCTTTCGAAGGCTCTCAAACGGACTGTTTGAGATTTTTCGCACTTCCTGGCTCACTGCAGCGGCTTCAGCAGGTTCTAGAAGCTCTTCTCATTGCCCCACTAGCACTTTCTGTGCCTATGTTGTCACAACAGAGAGGGAAAAAGCCGTTACATACATACAAAAAGCCGCTGCAATGGCTAGAAAAGCTATATCATTTTATAAAACAGCCAAAACATTGCCACAAAAAGACGTTGCAATCTACAAACAAGCTTTATTATAAACCCATGAAGACGATGCAGGCGCATACTCAGCCGAGCCAGACACAGGCTCAGACGGCGCATCTCCATCATCAGCAGTGCCATATTCACTCGGTGAAGCCCCCATGCCCAACCCTGCCGGAGCACACTATGGTGACGGCCTCGCCTTTTGAAATGACGGTAGCACCTATGACTCCGCCGTCGAAGGCTCCTTACTACCCGCAGCCGTCCTGCTGACCTCCGATACCGTCTTTTCCATCAACTCCATCACCACGCACTCCATGGAATACTGGGAAATCACCAAAGCACGCTCACAGGAGACCCTGCCCGTTTGGGTACAGTTCCTCCCCGATCTCAAGATCGGCACGCAGGGCACTGCCGCCCTTACCGCCCTCATTGACGGCTTCGAACCCCTCGTGCAGGCCCGCACCGCTGCCCAGGACGTTTATGACGCCTCTTTCCGCGCCGTCCAGAACGCCCTGCTGCGCATGAAATTCCTCGGTATCAAAGTGCCCGCCCTCATCGAAGGCCACCTTGATGAAAACACCGCCATCACGAGCGAGCTGGACGACCTCTACGCCACCAATCCCCGCACCGAAGGCACCATCTTGAAGCGCCTGCGCGAGCTCATCCCCATCTGGGAACGCGCCAACGCCGCCCTGGCCGCCCTTTCCCCCGCGCAGCCGCCCATCACCCGCGCCCTCGGCGGCACCGTTTACACCGCCGCCGCCGCCAAAGCCCTCCTCGACGGCTACACCAACCTCGTCAAAGACCTCAAAGACAAAGAAGAAGTCCTCGACGCCACCCGCGCCGCCCTCCGCGCCCACGACCGCGCCGCCGATCAGCTCAACAAACGCTGGTACAAAGTCGCCAAAGCCAGCGCCGATCCCGGCAGCGATCTCATGGAAGCCCTCGGCGGCATCACCACCGAGCCCGGCACCCCCGCACCGGATCCCATCGAGATCGACACCATCCTCCAAGGCGGCGAAGCCGGCCTGCAACTCCTCACCACCTACCTCCCCGGCGGCGGAGCCCACGCCACCACAAAGCTCATCAAGTGGCAAATCGTCGGCGTGGACCCCGATTTCACCCACAGCGCCCCCCTCGACCCCAGCGGCAACGCCCTCGGCCCCTTCCAAGTCGGCCAAACCCTCAAAATCATCACCGAAGTCACCAACTCCTCCGGCACCCGCACCACCGCCCCC
>JBEIGR010000490.1:0-4555 GCA_040381795.1 Verrucomicrobiaceae bacterium
CGAGAAAATAGCCGGTGGTGAAACCACCGGATGAGATCAACCTGATCCCACCAAGGCATTGCGCCACGGAGGGAGCGCGAGAAGCATACGGCTGCTACCTGGTCTCAATGCACTTCTCGCGCCCTTCCAGGGCGCAGCATAGGTTCGATTGGGGGTGGGAGTGTATTCCGGTGGTTTCACCACCGGCTAATCTCTTTCGAGCCTCCGGCCCGTGAAGGCGTTGGCTACTCACCCAGAGAACCAATCAGCATCCGCAAGTATTGCAAAGGTTCCGATTCGCTGCCACAAGGGTATCCTGTCAGAAAAGGATGTTCTCAACAAACCTCTCCACATGCGCTGGCAGTTTGCGGTGCTTGCGGGTGAGCACGACGACTTCGCGCTCGAAGTGCTCCGCGAAGGGCAGCGTCACGAGTGACTCCTTCCGTCGATAAAGCGCCAAAGCACGACGGGGCACGAAAGCGACGCCGTAGCCGCTGGCGACGAGATTGATGATCAGGTCAAAGCTATCGAGTTCCATCATCGGCGTCACCGAGAGGCCATTTCTCTTCATCCATCGGCGGAGGGACTGGCCGGTGTCAAAGCGGTCAGGATTGAGCTGCCTGCGTGGTAGCTGACCCGGCAGGCGACTTCGGGGTGGCGTTGGTGATTCGCGTGAAAAAATCCCGGCATGTGCGCCATCGCCAGCGTGCGTGACACGCTGACACGCACTTCTGGTCGCGCACTGCCGAAGGCTGAGTGTAGTCCATCCAGCGTCGCCGTGACGCCGCCGATGAGCCGCGCTGCCTCAGCGGCGAGGTAGAGCCCCGCCTCCGTCACCTCGACCGACCGCGTGGTGCGATTGATGAGGTCCAGACCGAGGCGGTTCTCCAACGACTGCATCTGCCGTGTGAGGGCACTTTGAGACAGGCCTGCCTCCCGCGCTGCACGGGTGAAGCTGCGATGCTTCACCACGAGGTGAAACAGATGCAGCGCATGAAGATCGAAGGGTTTCGTGGCGAGATACTTTTGCACAGCAAGCAACAAATCATGAGTTTTATGCACTTCATGCATTTCTTGGCCTGTGCGAGGTGCGGGCGTCCATCCACCCAAAACCTCACCATGGCCAACATCCTTGATCGCCTCCCTCAAAACGTCCCCGGACGCTTCTACGTCGATTCCACCTGCATCGACTGCGACCTCCGCCGTGGCAATGCGCCGACTTTTTTCCGCCGCGACGACGGCATCGGCCAAAGCTTCGTTTTCCGCCAGCCCGCGACCGAGGAAGAGATCGCCCTCTGCCGCGATGCCGTCGAAGGCTGCCCGACCGAGTCGATTGGCGAGGAGTAGATTCGATTGGCAATCGAATCGGTTCGAAGCTTCGACTTCGATTGCCAATCGAATCCACCTCTCGGGCGAAGATCTTACTCGTCCGAAGCAACCACTTGGCTACCGCCTAGAAAAAGACGGCTACTTGCTCTGGTCCGCCGGACCGGATGCGAAGGATGATGGCGGCGTGAAGGACAAGGACTGGCTGTGGCGGCGGTAACGGCTTGTGCACCGCCGGCACAGCCGTCACTTGCGCATGACTCCCACCACGCTAAGGCCGTGGCCCCCAACCCATTTCCAATGACCGCTTCTTATCCTGATCAAGCCGTCGCCGTGCTCTTTAGCGGCGGCGACGCCCCCGGCATGAACGCCTTTCTCCGCGCCGTCGTGCGCCTCGGCCTGAACCGCGAAAAAATCGCCGTGCTCGGGGTGCGGGATGGTTACCGCGGCCTCGTGCGCACCGCCCGTGCCATCAATGGCGATGCCGAGGCGCTCATCCGCCTGAAAAACACCATCGCCAGCCATCCGGGCCGCGCCGGTCTCATCAATGATCAGCTCGATCTCATCCAGATGGATCACGCCAGCGTCAGCGGCATCATGGGCAAAGGCGGCACCATCCTCGGCTCTGCCCGCTGCCTGGAGTTTCATGACAAGGAAGTGCGCACAAAGGTCATCAAGCTTCTCAAAGCGCTCAATGTCCGTGCCCTCGTGGTCGTCGGCGGAGATGGCTCGCTCACGGGGGGGCGCTTGCTGGCCGATGAAAGTGATCTGCGCATCATCGGCATCCCGGCCACCATTGATAACGACCTTCAATTTACGGATATGGCGCTCGGCGTGGACACCGCCGTCAACACACTCGTCTGGGCGGTGGATCATTTCATTGATACCGCCCGCAGCCATCGCCGCGTCATGGTGCTGGAAACGATGGGCCGTGAGAGCGGTGACCTTGCCCGCATGGCTGGCCTAGCCTCCGGCGCGGAGATGATCATCACGCCGGAACCCGGAGCCCTGTCTGGAGCGGCGATGGAAAAGCTCGCCGCGAAAATCGAGGGCGCGATGACTCGCGGTCGCGGACATGCCATCGTGCTCGTGGCCGAGGGCGTGCAGTTTGACCCGCCGCAGAAGCGCAACCGCGCCTATGTGCTCATGGATGCCTTCCAGCAGTATTTCCAGCGTGCGGGTGCTCCCTTCCCGGATCTCGAGGTGCGTCCCTCGGTGCTCGGCCATCTCCAGCGCGGCGGTCACACCACGCCGCAGGATTGCATCCTCGCTGCCCGCTTTGCCGACTGCGCCTGGAAGTGCATCCAGAAGCCGGACGGCGGCAGTGGCATCACCGCGCTGCGCAAAAACGTGGTCGAGATGGTCCCCTACGGCGAGCCGGACATGCCGGAGCGTGCGGTCTTCTCCCAAGAAATGGACCGTCTCCACGACGACCTCAGCTCGTGGTAATCATGCATGCATGAAAACGCTCCTCAGCCTGCTCTTCTCCGCTGTAGTCACCTTTGCCGCTGATACGGAAGCCTTGCGAAAGCTCGGTGCGAAGGTCACTGAGACCGCTGGTGTGATCACGAAGGTGAGTGTGAAGTGCGATGGCTTCACCGAGGCCGACTTCCGCACGCTCGGCAGCTTCACCACGATCAAAGACCTCACGATCAGCGGCAAAACGCTCACCGATGACAGGCTGGCGCTGCTCACTGGGCTCACTGAGTTGGAGCGCTTTAGCAGCGATGGCATCCAGCTCACCGACGCGGGTTACAAACACTTCGCGGCGTTTCAGAAGCTGAAGTCGATCTCGTTATTCCATCCGGCGTTTCGCTCGAAGGAGTTCACGGGCAGTGGGTTGGTGCATTTAAAGGAGCTACCGAAGCTGGAGAGGCTGACGTTTGCTGGATCGACAGCCGGGGATGCGGCGATGGAGGCGATCGGGCAGATCACGCAGCTCAAGGAATTCCGCACTTGGCACACGGCGCAGACGGAGGCGGGGAATGCGCACCTTTTGAAGCTCACGGGTCTCACGGGCTTGCGAATCGGTCAGCGGCTGCCGGAATGGGGGAAGGACTCGCCGGTTAGTTTCGATGAATCGACGCTGGAGACGATCTCTCAGCTCAAGGCGCTGGAATCGCTCGAACTCACCGAAGCCCGGCTCAGCGCCAAAATCATCCCGCACCTCGTGGCGCTGCCCAAACTGATCAAACTCAAGATCGAAACCGTGGACATCTCCGCTGCCGATGTGGAGGCGATCAAAGCGGCGCTACCAAACTGCAAAGTGGACTTCAAACCGATGACGGAGGCGGAGAAAGAATCGCTGCTGGTGAAAAAGCTGCGACTCTGAGGTCTGCGCTAAATGATTTGAGATAGGGGCGTGATTTGCACGCACCCTGCTTGGCATGGGATACCCCCTTGAAAATCCACGGCGATCCATCTGACCTGTAAAAGCCAAAAAAACCACCCAATCAGTTTCCTCCGCCCCAACCCGGCCGGGCTGATGCCGATTGCGGAACATGAAAAACCACTCTCGATTCGCTGAACTCAGTCTCTTTTCGCCCCTTCATTCTTTGATCCGGCGTTTGCGATGCCTCATCGCGATGCTTCTGCTGATGACCGCCTCCAGCGGCATCGCGCAGACGCTATACTGGGATCAAAACGGTGCCACCACAGGCACAGGTGGCGCTGGGAACTGGGGCACCGCTAACACTTGGCGTCTCGGTAGTGACACAGGTGGGCTACAGAATTGGGACAATGGTGGTGGTGCCACGGCCGTCCTCGGTGGCACGGGTGGGCAGGTGCTCATCGATACCTCGCTGAGCACTGGCGTGACGATGAGTGCGCTGAACGTGGATTCCGCAGGCTATTCCATCCGTTCGGCCGCTGGTACGCGTCCACTCACGGTCACAGGAACGCTTACTTTAGCTGCCAGTGCTGGGCTCACACTTACCATGGCCTCCACGGCTCCCACTTGGGATCTTGGCACGATCGCTTTCGGATCGGGTTCGACTCTCGGCGTCACTGGCAACGCGACGGCGAGCAACAGCAATCGTATCGACCTCACCACCACGAGCAGCATCAGCGGAGGCAGTATCACTCTCTCAGGCACGGCGGCAGGCCCGACGGGATTTGTAGCTTACACGCCTTCAACAACGCCCAGTGTGCAGGTGACGCTGAACACAAACATCACCAATAACAGCGCGACCTCCGCGACCATGCTGGGAGCTAATTTCAGCAATACGCTGACCTATGGCGGGGTGCTCGA
>JBEIGR010000491.1:0-4547 GCA_040381795.1 Verrucomicrobiaceae bacterium
CGAGCCGGCGACGGCGACGGGATGTAGAGCGAGTTTTCCAACTCGCTCATCTTCGGCTCGCTTTGGCTCGCCGGGAACGAGTTGGAAAACTCGTTCTACGGGGTAGATCTCGCGGGCATCGAGGCCGTTGTTGAAATGCACGCAGCCATCGGGACCCCAGCGCGGCGCGGAAACTTGGAGCTGGCTGTGCTTGGGATTGAAGCCGCGGATGAGGGGCTTGATGAGGTCGGCCTTGTTGTCGCCGTCGGTGTCTTTGAGGAAGAGAATCTGGCTGCGCGTGGTGGCGATGAGGCCGCCGTCGTAAGGGAGCAGGCCCTGCACGTTGTCCATGTGGTCGGCAAAGGTCACCGCCTTGTCCATGCGGCCGTCGCCGTTCTCGTCGGTGAGGAGTTGGATGCGGGAAAGCCAGGGATCGCCGGGATTCGGCGGGCCGAGCGGGTAGTCGCGCATGTCGGCGACGAATAGGCGGCCTTTGTCGTCCCACGTGGCCTCGACGGGATCGAGCACGAGCGGTTCGGCGGCGACGAGTTGCACTTCATACGGGCCGTCGAGCTGGATGCGCTTCATGCTTTCTTCGGGCGAGAGGGCCTCGCTTTGACCATCGCGCACCGCGCCGATGTCGCTGCCGCCGCTGGCCTGGATGGCGGACCATTTCTCTTGGAACTCGCCGAGCGGATACAGCTCGTAGCGACGCACGATCATCTCCGCGCCTTCGGTCTGGAGGAGGATTTTGCCTTCGCTAGGTTTGCAGTCGAAGGCCTCATTGATGAGCGCTCCGTTGACGAAGTATTGCAGCGTGTTGCCCTTGGCGATGACTTCGAGGCGGTTCCACTCGCCGCTGGGGCTTTCGACATCGTTTTTGCCGCGGAAGCCCACGGTGTCGCTCCAGTCTTCGTCGCGGCCACGCCAATTGATGCGGCCTTTGGTGACGGTTTGGCGTGGGGAGCCTTGTTTCCAAATCTTCTCCTTGTCGCGATCGAGCACGAACTCAGCGGAGAGTGAAGTCGTGAGCTCGGTGCCGTCCGCCAGCTTCGGTGAGAGCACGAGGATGTCACCCACACCGCCTTCGATGATCTGCGCCTCGATGCTGGCCATCCAGGTGTCGCTATAGGCACCGTGCGGGCCGTAAGCGTGAAGGAGGATGCCGTTGTCCTTCGCTTTCTTTTCGCGGGCACCCCAAGTCTTCGTGCCCCATTTGAATTCGAGGACGAGGTGGTAGTCGCGGTAGTTTTCCTTCGTGGCGACATAGCCGTAGCCGCGGCCGGAGATGATGAAGGTGCCATCCTTGGCAAAGGTCCAGATGTCCTTCGGGTCATCGTGGAAATCCATTTTGGGATTCACATGATGCTCGACTGCGCCACCGCGGATGACTTCGAGGAGATCGATCTTTTTCGTGACTGGCTGAGCAGATATGACCGATACGACGGATAGGACCGAGAGGACAAATGTGAGCGAGCGCATGGCGGACATACGAGCAATACGCGGCCACCTTCCCCAATGAGGCGCGAAATGGGGCGAAGAGTGGTGCTTTTGTGATGGGCGAACTCACCACCTGCTGAAAAAGCAGCACGTCTTATGGAACCATGAACATTCTCAATCCCTCAGCCGCCGTGAAAGACTGGATTGAGTCCTCTCGGCAGCTCTTTCTCATGGCACCGCTCGGCTTGATGGATGATTTCCTCACTCCATCCCCTCGCTGGATTGATCCTGACCGGGAGGCGGGAAAAAGCATCTCGTGATCGCACGACGAACATGACGCAGAACGCGGAAAACATGACCGCGAAGCACCTCAGGATGGAAAGTCTCGAAGTCCAGCGTGTGGGAGAGTTGCGGGCACCATTCCGCCTTGTAGCGGCAGTCTCCCGTGAGCGTGTCGTAGGTGTGGATGCCGCGTGCGGAGGCGGTTTCGAGGCTCCAGTGTACGGCTAGATTGCCGATGGAGAGGTGCTTATAATTGCTGTCCCAGCCCTGCTGGAAGAGGCTGAAGCGCCCCCGCTCCACCAGACCATGGGTGGCGGCCACGACACGGTCTCCGGCCATCAGAAAGCACAGGATGGCGCGGCCGCTTTCGAGCCATTCGAGAGCCATCGGCTGGTGAAAAGCCCAGGCCTCGGGCCGGACGAAATTACTCACGCCATCGGGCCACTGCATGCGGTGCAGCCTGGCCAGGTGATCGAAGGCCTCAGCATGCGGCAAATCCACGCCGGAGAGGCAGCGGCGGCCCTCGTGCTTATCGAGAAAAGTGGACCAACGATTCCGCAGATTCCGCCGCCAGCGGGAGGAGCGGACGGCCTCGAAGGTCTTCATATCCGCCGGCACGGGGGTGAAGCGGCAGGGCTGCACATCGGCGATATCCGCGCCGCAGCCAGCACGGTCGAGAGCCTCTCGGTAGTGCGGCACGCAGGGAGAATCCGAGGGCACGCACGGCAGCCACACCGCCTGCCATTCATCCTGGAGCAGATCGAGCAGGCGCAGCAGCGGCGGGGCCATCTCCGCCTCGCGACCCGCGGGAATGATAAGATCCATGCGCTCACCCACCACGCGGCCCATGCCGCCGATCCAGGTGAGATGGCGCAGCAGCGAACGAACGGGCGGGTGGCCTGGTGTGAGCACGAAAGGAGCGATGGCGAGCGGGCTGCCCTGCCCGTCCCGCAGCACGCCGATGGCGAGCTGCTTTCCCCGATGAAAATGGGTCCACCAGCGCCGCACCCAGGCCCAGCGGAGGAAGGGCGTGGCGACATGCATCTGCTCCACGAGGGCATCCCAGACAGGCTCCAAGGCATCAAAGGTCGCCTCTGTGCGCACGAGGTCGAGCGTCCATCCCGCCTTTCGAGCATGAGCCTCCGCCACCTGCCCTGCGGGCATGGCCGCACGCGGCTCGCTGGCCCGCAGTAGGGCCAGGCCGGGATCGAAAGTGGGCAAAACAGAGGTCAAAGGGGCAGCGGGAGAAAGGTGGTTGGTAATTTACCTTCCTTAAACGCTACCCTGCAAGCATTGTTATGCCTTTTATACTCAGAACAATAGATCAACTAAAGCCGTAGAGCTTCTCGCAAAACTCACCGAACCCTCGTTCTGGCGAACGAGCCTACACGGCGCGATGTAGGCGCATTCGCCAGAATGCGGGGTGGCGCAAGTAGCTCCAGCGATCACCTCGCCCGCATCCAGGCGAGCAGATCGGCGATGTCCTGAGCATTGAGCACGGATTCGAGGCCTGCGGGCATCAGCGAGTGGGTGCCCGGGGTGCTCTTGGCGATGTCGGCGCGGAGGATGACCTCGGTGGCGGTGCCGAGCTTGAGGATGAGGCTGTTGGCGGTTTCCTCAGCGAGGAGGCCGGTGTGGTCTTTGCCATCTGTCGTGCGGATGGTGTGGGTGAGGTAACGCTGCTCGACGGCCCGGTTCGGATCGAGAATGGCCTCCAGAAGCTGCTCGTCAGGCTTGGCCGCCACGGTGTTCAAATCGGGTCCGATCTCGTTGCCCTCATTTTTGAGCCGGTGGCAGGCGGAGCAGGCGGCGAGGTAGAGCGTGTGACCTTTGGCAGGATCACCGGTGAGCTTCGAGACGCCTGCGTAGGCTTTGACGACCTTTTCGCGGTCCGGGTTGTGGTTGGTGATGATTTGGAGTGCTGGAGCGGTGGAGGCTTGGGAAGGTGCTTGGAGCGCTTTTTGCCAGTTAACGGCCTCGGGGTGATTCGGAGAGGATGAGAGAGCAGCGATGAGGAGGTTTTTGTTGGCGGGCTCGGCTTTGACGAGAGCGGTGAGCGTGTCGTTGGAGGTTTCGCCGAGCGAAAAGGCGAGCTGCGTAAGCACGCGGAGTTCGGTATCGTTTTGCAGACGGAGGAGGTCGGCTGTCATGCCTTGGTCCTCGGCGAGGCGGATGGCGTGCTCGCGGACATGGGCAGAAGGTAATTGGAAGGCGGCGAGAAGGTGGGAGCGCTTCAGCGTGCCGAGTGTGTGCATGGTCCAGAGCTGCTGCACGGCGATGGCGGGGCTTTCGTGAAGGGTCTCGGTGCTCCAGATGGCTTTTTGCTCGATGAGGAGACGCTGGGCGGTATCACGCTGCCAGCCGTTTTCGGAATCGAGCGAGATCTTTCCGATCGGACGGATCCGTCCGATCGGACTGATTCGGTAAATGCGCCCTCTTTCCGAGCCCGCATACAGATCCAGATGCGCCAGCATCTGCGGTGGAATCCACTCCGGGTGCTCTAGGATGAGCCGGTAGAAATCGACCACATACAAGCAGCCATCCGGCCCCGTGCGAGCCTGCGTAAAGCGGCTCCAGTGATCTTCGCTGGCGAGGAATTCGCGATCCTGCTCATCCTCGGCACGCCGACTGGTGAAGCTGATGCCCTCCGGCACGAGCACCTCGCGATGCACGAGATTGTTTGCGGGTTCGCAGATGAAGAGGCTGTTTTCATAGCCGGGGCCGAAAAGCGTTTCGCGATAAGGAATGACGCTGCACCCGGAGGTGAGCGTGTTCACGGACTGCGGCTGATTCAGACGACGCACCGGCGTGCTGACCGGAAAGACCTTCGTGCCGCCAGGGTTGAG
>JBEIGR010000492.1:0-4524 GCA_040381795.1 Verrucomicrobiaceae bacterium
AACTGCGCCTGCCGCGCCTCCTCCGCCGTGAAGCTCTTCACCTGCCGGATCCCCGTGATCGTATCATGCAGCGTGTCATTCAGCCGACTCGTCGCCTCCCGTGCCGCCGTGCTCCGGGGGGAAACCCAGCGACTGTAGATCCACCCACCCGCCGCGATCAGCGGCGTCGGTGCCATCACGATCAGCGCCAGCCGCGTATCCACCACCAGCATCACCACCGCCGTTAGCACGATTTGCAGCACCGCCGTCGCCCCCTGCTCGATGCCTTCTAGGATCACCCGCTGCGTCGCCGGCACATCATCCGCCAGCCGCGTCATCACATCCCCCGTCGTCTGATGATCAAACCACCGCAGCGGCAGATGCGCCATCTTCCGGTGCAGTTGACCCCGCAGATCCGTGATCATCGCCTGCTCAAAAGCGCAGCTCAGCCGCGTCCGCACATAAAACAGCGCCTCCCGCACCGTAAAGGCCCCCAGCGCCAGCAGCCCCGCCTGCCAGATCCCGTCCATGTTTTTCGCCGGGATGATCTCATCCATGAACCACCGCACCACCCCCGGAAACACCAGGATGAGCAGCGTCCCCGCCACCGCCAGCCCCATCTGCCCCGCCGCCATCCGCCAATGCCCCCGCGCAAACCCCAGCAGCCGACGCAGCGCGTCGTTGTTCGTCATCAGAGCCATTTCAGAAGTCACCCTGCCAGTTTGCACGGCTCATGGATGCCGCGCAGGCATTTTTATTCAGCCATTCCGCCACAAGGGCGAAGAGGTCAGAGGTCGATCGCTCGTCCTCGTCCTCGTCCTCGTCCTCCTACTCGAACTCGTCCTCGCCTGTTTGGCTCCCAAAGTAGAACAGCGGGAATAGCCGCAAGGGATCGCAAGGAACGCAGAAGTCAGAGGTCAGATATCAGAGGTTCTTGGTTCTTGGTTCGTCGTTCTTGGTTCATCCGCCTCCGTCTCCTACTCCGCCTCCGTCTCCTACTCCGACTCGAAATCAGAGTTCAGGGTAAAGTCGTCCGCGACTCCGCTCGCGGCCCGGATGCCAGACTTGGAGAAGAGGAGCCGATGAGAAGAGGAGAATCGAGGCTTCGCCGCTCTTCCAGCCTCCAAGTCTTCTGCCTATACGACCAGATGGGTGAGCGACAGAACGCGCTGGCGAAGCGGTTGAGGCGTGCCGGGTTGTTTTGAGTATTCTGAGGAACTGTTCGGCCAGTGGAGCTATCTCTTCTCTGCGGCACTACCGCCGCCAGTCTTCCGGTGCCAACGGCAGTTCATTGAGCTGCTCACGGACTTCACGCCAGTTCGGATAGTGTTGGCTTAGGAGCGCAAAAAAACGCTCATTGTGTGTCGGCTCCAGCAGGTGGGCCAGTTCGTGAACCATGATGTACTCTAGCAGCTTCTTCGGTTTCTTGGCGAGTTCGCTGTTAAAACGGAGGTGCTTGGCCCGGTGATTGCAGCTCCCCCACTTTGTTTTCATTCGCTGCACAAAGACCTTGGACGGCTTGACTCCGAGCTTCGTCTCCCAATTTGCCAGCAAGGGTGGCAAGGCCTTCTTTAACTCATCGCGATACCACCCCTCCATGATGGCCTGCCGTTTCACCGGAGGAGTGCCGGGGCGCATGTAAAGTTTGATTCGGTTTCCAGATATGTCGATTCGTGGTGGGCCGTCCTCTTCAATGACGGTCATCAAGTATCGTCTTCCCCAGACATAATGGCTTTCTCTCTCGATGTAGTCCCTCGCGGTTTCTCGCGGCTGCGTGCGCTGTTTGAGCTGCTGTTGCTTGATCCAGCCGAGCTTGGTGATGGCAAAGACACGAATTGTGTCCGGCTTCATCCTCAAGGGGGCAGAGATCGTCACCCGACCGGTGGGTGGGTGAACGCTAAGGTGCAGGTTCTTGATGTCCTTTTGCACGACATCAACGACCACATCACCCAGTTGGAGCTGCGAGATCATCAGTATTCTTTTTGAGCCACGAGAATGGTAAAGACACGCTCCACCGTGTCCTTGTTTCCGCTCAACAGCTCCATCAGGGCCGCTTTGATAATGTTCTCCCGGGCTTTGACCCCGCGCCAACCTGCCGGGCGCACCTTCTTCACCAGTGCGTCGATCTGTAAGGCTTGGTTCACGGCGATCTCTTGGGCATCTCCATAGGGAGCAGCCTCCTGGACCACGTTCTCGTCCTTATCGGGCGCTTTCGGAAGGAGGTTGTCATACAGGGCACGTTTGCCCGGCGTGTCGAGCTTGGGCGATGTCTTTGCGTCAGCGCCAGTGTGCACCTGCTTGGCCAGATCGGCGATCTGCTTGAGAAACTGCTCGTAGCTGATGCGCTTTGCCCGCAGATCGGCGATGATCTCCTTCAGAAGCTCCGACATCTTCTCGTAGAAGGCCGGGTTGTTGAGCTGCTCCTGCACGATCTTGCTGCGGACGTTGTTCGCGATGGTTTCCGCCACGGCGGATGGATTGTTTTTGATCCCTTCTGGCATTCCGGCAATGGCGTCGGCCATGCCGCTCTTCACGATCACCTCCAGAAGGCCCACCTCGTCAAAGTGCGAGGTCTTCCGCGGTTCCTTGGCCTCGATGTAGGTGTCAATGAGGTGGCGCATGTCCGCCTCGTAGGCTTTGAGGTCGATGGTCTCGCCGCTGGCCTGGCGGATGATCTCCCGCAGCTTGATGTAGCGCTCCACATCGCCTTTCACCCTTTCGGCTCGTCCGCTGGTGTAGCCTGCCTGCGGCAAGTCATCGGCGATGTTCGCGTAGGCACGCAGCAGGGCTGCCGTTCCCTTGTAAAGGGCCGCACGCTGGGGCTCATGCTCTTTGAGATCATCGGGAATCTCCGTGTTGCCGCAGAAGTAATGGATGTGCTCCAGCTCGCCTTTGGGCATTTCGACGGACTCACAAAGCATCGCCATGGTCTCAAGAGCAGCCTCAAGGCGTTCGCGTCCCTTCTTGAGGCGGTCCTGCATCAGGATGTCAGGTGAGGCACCGGGAGCGGACTCGTCCAGCTCGGAGGAATAGACCTGGAGCGCTCCGGTTCCCTTCTCGTTGATGAGCTTCTTGAAGAGGTCCTTGTAGTCCACGATGTAGCCAAAGCTCTTGTCCTCACCATCGAGCCGGTTCGTCCGGCAGATCGCTTGGAACAAACCGTGGTCCTGCATGGACTTGTCGATGTAGAGGTAAGTGCAGCTCGGGGCGTCAAAGCCTGTCAGCAGCTTGTCCACCACGATGAGCAGGCGCATCTGCGCCGGGTTCTTGATGAACTGCTTCTTGGCGTTGTCCTCGTAGGTCTCGGTCTTTGATTTGTTTGGGGCAGGTTCCACGTCCTTCAGCAGCGCGGTGTAGGCACTGAAGATGAACTGCTTCTCTGTTTCCGTGTTCGCGCCGGTTTCCTCCAGCGTCACGTCTTTTGCCTGCGGGTTGTAGGAGGTCACCACGGCGCAGCGGCCCTTAAAGGCCGTCTTTTGGAACAGCTCATAATACTTCACCGCCTCGTAGATGCTGGAGGCCACGAGGATGGCATTGCCACGCTGGCTGGCCAGACGAGGCTTCACGCCAAAGTCGAAGACGATGTCCTCCACCACACGCTCCATGCGGGAGCGGGAGCTGAGCACCTTCTGCATTGTCCCCCATTGCTCCCGCAGCGCCTGCTTCTGCCAGTCGTTGAGCCCCTTGGTCTTCGCATCAAACCACGCGTCGATCTTCTCCTGCGAGCCGAGCTGCTGCTCGATGTCACGGGACTCATACACGAGGTCCAGCACCACCTTGTCAGCGACGGCTTCGCCGAACTTGTAGGTGTGGATGTAGCTGCCAAAGACCTCCAGACTCGTCGCCTTGTCTTCTTTGAGCAAAGGCGTGCCGGTGAAGCCGATGAAGACCGCGCCCGGCAGCAGGGCGGACATGGTTTTGTGCAGCTTGCCACTCTGGGTGCGGTGGCACTCGTCCACAAAGATGAAGAGTTCGCCCAGCGCCATCGGTGGCTGGGCTTTGAGTTCTTCGAGGAAGGCGTCGAACTCCGCGCCTTTGAGCCCCTTCTTGCCAAACTTGTGCACCAGCGTGCAGAGCAGGCGCGGATTGGCCTGGCCTAGCTTCGCCATCAGGTCTTGGCCGCTCTTGGCCCGGCAATCGTCCGGGTTGCCCACCTGTCCGGCCTCGTGCAGCACGCGGGCGATCTGCTTGTCCAGTTCGTCTCGGTCGGTCACGATCAGCACGCGGGCCTTCGCGTTGTTCTCCAGGATCCACTTGGCCAGCAGCACCATCACGATGCTCTTCCCGCTGCCCTGCGTGTGCCAGATGATACCGCCCATGTAAGCAGCGACATGCTGCTGGGTGGCTTTGATGCCGAAGTATTGATGCACGCGCGGCAGCTTCTTCACGCCGCCGTCGAAAAGAACAAAGTCGTGCATCAGTTCCAGCAGGCGCTTCTTGTCGCACATCTTGAGCAGGTATTTGTCCAGCTTGAAGCGGCTGTTGTCCTCCTCGTCCTCCTTCCAGTTGAGGAAATACTTCTCGCCGGTTTCGATGGTGCCGTAG
>JBEIGR010000493.1:0-4521 GCA_040381795.1 Verrucomicrobiaceae bacterium
CACGCGAAGCCAGGAGCTGCCGTCACGCGTCACCAACTCGCCATGACCTTCGGCCAAGCCATCCTCATACTCGCAGCCCGGCCAGTCCTTCTTCCACTGATCGACGGTGTAAGGGCCGGGAGAACCGGTGAAGGGGAAGGTGAGGAGTGGCTCGGCGTGGAGGGTTGAGGCGAGCAGAAGAAACGAGCAAACAACGGGACAGCGCATGAGATGGATGGGGCTGCGTTCTTTTCACTGCACCGGCGAAAAGTCCACGGCCTTCATGTACACGCTTTTCACGCCTTCGGCCTGGGGTTGAATGGTTAGCGGCCCGCCATTGGCGGCTTCGCTATCGCCTTTCGCTTTGATCCAGTCGGGATCGGCACGGAAGGCAGTGAAGGAGGCGAGGCCGGCCTCCTTGCTGTCGTGGGCGAGGATGTAGATGAGCTTCGTGCCTGCGCCTTTGTCCGCATCGGTCGGTGTCCAGTAGGCGAGGTGGCTCATGCCGTGCTTGCTGAAGAGCTTCATGGTGTGATCGCGGAAGCGGGCGTGGAGGGCATCGAGCTTGCCGGGAGGCGTGGTGTAGGTGCGCATCTCGAAGACGCGGGGTTTACCGCTCTTTTCGACCTTCAGCGCAGGCGAGTAATCCGTGGGCGTCATGAAGATGGAGTCGATTTTGGCGACGATCTTGCCATTCGCCTCGCTGGCCTTCGCGGCGGCTTTCCATTCCGGATCGGCTCCGAAAGCTTTGAAGCTCTCCTTCGCGGCCTCGCGGCTCTTGTGCTCCAAAACATAGATCAGGGTCGTCTTGGAGCCGTTTTCCTCATCGACGGGCACCCAGTAGCCCACGTTGCCCATGCCGTGCTTTTCGAAAAGCTTGCAGGTGTGGTCGCGGAAGCGGGTGAGCAGGGCGTCGAGCTTGCCTTCGTGGCAAGTGTAGATGCGGAGTTCGTAAACGGGATCCGCGAGCACGGATGAGAAGGCGGCGAGAAGGGCGGTGGTGAGGATGAGGAGGGAGCGCATGGCGGACGCAGGCTAGAACGGCGTGTGCCTCACGAAACAATCGCCACTTTTTGTTGGACGCCTCCGGCCTGCGCCGGACTATCCGCCTCCTTTCCCGCATGACCCAGATTTTCGATTTCATCGCCCACGTTGACAAGCACCTGCAAACCTTTGCGGAGCAGCACGGACCGCTGATTTATGCGCTGCTGTTTGCCATCGTGTTTTGCGAGACGGGCCTCGTCGTCACACCCTTCCTACCAGGAGATTCGCTGCTGTTTGCCGTCGGAGCCTTGGCAGCGCAGGGCTTCATGCGCATTGAGATCATCATCCCGCTGCTCGTCTGCGCGGCGATCCTCGGCGACAACGTGAACTACTGGATCGGCCGCAAGTCCGGCGGCTGGATCGTGAACCAGCGATGGTTCAAACGAGACTACCTGGCGAAGACGGAGGCCTTTTTCGTGAAGCACGGCGGCCGTGCCATCGTGATCGCCCGCTTCGTGCCCATCGTGCGCACCTTTGCGCCCTTCACCGCTGGGTTTGGCCGCATGCATTACCGCCGCTTTTTGATGTTCAGCCTCGGCGGCGGGCTGTTTTGGGTGATCAGCATCTCCATCCTCGGCTTTGCCCTTGGCAACATCCCCATCATCAAGAGCAACTTCAAGCTCGTCTCCCTCATGATCATCGTCGTATCCGTGCTGCCGATCGTCATCGAGGTAGTCAAACACAAGCGTGAGGCTGCCCACAGCCCTAAATGACCGCTCTGCGCGGTCGGGTGACAAAGTGCTTGCGCGAAAACCCGGAACGGCTATTCATCCCGCCCCCTTCCCCGGAAGGGACCATGATTCCTGAGTAGCTCAGCGGTAGAGCGGGTGGCTGTTAACCACTAGGTCGTAGGTTCGAACCCTACCTCAGGAGCCATTCACGGCAGAGTAGCTCAGGGGTAGAGCAGAGGACTCATAAGCCTTTGGTCGGGAGTTCAAATCTCCCCTCTGCCACCAATGGATGGTTCGCTTCGCCAAAAGTCCCCGCGAAGCCTTTGTTCCGCTCACAGCAGCGAGCTGTCATCCGAACGCTCCAAGCGGCCGATCTTCTTTTTGATCGTCTCCAGCAGCACCGTCATCTCATGCACGCAGCGGAAGCACTCCTTCTGCGTCTCCTCATCCGCCAGTCCGGGCACAGCGGGATGAATCTTCATAAATTGAAGGGCGATGTTTTTGCAGGCTTCACGGATCTGGGTGATGGCAGCGGGGCGTTCCATGGTGCCTGCTTATGCGCAGCCGAGGGTGCCGTCAAATGCCCGGCAGTGTGGCGAAAGCCCCGATTGACCCGGCATCGCGGACGCGTAGTCTCCGCGCCTCCATGAACAAACTCCACATTGCATCCCTGTTTGCCGTTGTTTCCATGCTCGGTCAAACGCACGCCCAAGAAGTCAAAAAAGCCGAGCCCGCCAACGCCGCACCTCCGGCGGTGGACATGGAGAAGGTGAGCTACTTCATCGGCAAAAACGTCGGTGGTCAATTTGCCGGCCAGAAGGAAAAGATGGATCTCGGTGCCTTCATCGAAGGCGTGAGTGATGTGCTGGGCGGCAAAAAGCCCGCTGGTTACGCCATGGGCATCGGCCTGGGCCAGCAGTTCAAAAACGAAGACATCGCCATCAATGCCGACAAACTCAAAGCCGGCATGGAACGTGCCACGGGCGCTGCCACTGGAGCCGAGCCCTACACCAAGGAAGAACTCGACGCCGCGATGGATGGCTTTAACAAGCTCATGCAGAGCAAGCAGCAGGCAAAAATGGCCGAGGAACAGAAGGAAATGGCCGCCGCCGCCGGAAAGTACAAGGAAGAGGGCCAAAAATATCTCGCTGAGAACGGCAAGCGCAAAGGCGTGACCACCACGGCCAGCGGCCTGCAATATGAAGTGCTCAAAGAAGGCACCGGACCCAAGCCTGCCGTGACGGATAGCGTGAGCGTCCACTACCATGGCACGCTCATCGATGGCAAAGTCTTCGATAGCTCCGTCGAGCGTGGTGAGCCTACCTCCTTCCCCCTCCAAGGCGTGATTCGCGGCTGGACCGAAGGCCTCCAACTCATGCCCGTCGGCTCCAAGTGGCGCTTCCACATCCCTTCTGACCTCGCTTACGGCGATCAGGCTCAAGGCGATGACATTCCCCCAGGCTCCACTCTTATCTTCGACGTCGAGCTCCTCGGCATCGTGAAGTAAGTCCCCCACCTTTTCGACCCAAAGCAAAAAGGGCGGCTCCTGTAAGCCGCCCTTTTTCGTATCCAGTTCACTTCCCGGCCTTTTTCAGCTGCTCGGCGGATTCTGCGGCGCTGAGTTCCTTCACATAGATGTTTCTCCAGCGGATCTCCCCACCATGCGTTTGCAGCATGATCGGACCTTTCGCGGGCATCGGTTTGGCACGGTCCCAGAAGTTTTCCATCACCGCGCCATCCACCACAAGCTGCTCGTTTAGCCACACCCAGGTCACATCCCCGATCTGGCGGATGCGGAAGCTGTTCCACTCGCCGAAGCCCTTATCGGCCAGCACCAGCGGATCGCGGCCGGGCTTGCCGGGCGTGTTGTTGAAGAGGCCACCGGAGCCGAGGTGCGGTTTGCGGTCCGGCTTCTTCGGATCAAAGACCTGCGTTTTGTCCCAGATCTGCACCTGAGGATTGCCACGGAGGTAGATGCCGCTGTCCGCCTTGGGGACTGTTTTGTATTCGATGAGCATTTCGATGTCGCCGAAGTCGGCGTCCGTCGTCGCATAGCCTCCTTCGCCGTCGTTGACGAGTTCGCCGTTTTCCACCCGCCAATGCTTGGCAAATTCCTCCCGCATCTTTTTCAGCGCGGCGGCTTTCTTTTCGCCTTCCAGCTTCACCACACTGTGCGGGTTCAGCCCGTGCCAGCCGGCGAGATCCGTGCCGTTGAAGATCGCCTTAAAGCCCTCCGGAGGGCCTGCGTGTAGAGCGGTGGTAAGTGCTAGGAGGGAGAGCAGTGAGGTGAGTTTCATGGTGGTGAAGGTCAGTTCGAGGTTTGCGGCTGTCTTCTTTCAGAAGGGCGGCACCATCCATCACCCGCGTCTTGCATCCAGGCCTCTCCGCGCCACACTGGCGGCCCTTTTCCAACCGCCATGCCCAAGAAAGCCGCCTCCACCGAATCCCTCCATCGCAAACACAGCGCCATCGTCGTCGATGGGCCGGAACGTGCCGCCAGCCGTGCGATGCTGCACGCGGTAGGTTTCAAACGGGAGGACTTCCAGAAGTCGCAAATCGGCATCGCCAGCACCTGGAGCATGGTCACGCCCTGCAACATGCACATCGACCGCCTAGCCAAAGAATCCGCGAAGGGCGTGGATGCCGCCGGTGGCAAGAGCGTGATCTTCAACACCATCACCATCTCCGACGGCATCAGCATGGGCACCGAGGGCATGAAATACTCGCTCGTGTCGCGTGAGGTCATCGCGGACTCCATCGAAACCGTCGTCGGCTGCGAAGGCCTCGACGGCTATGTCGCCATCGGTGGTTGTGACAAAAACATGCC
>JBEIGR010000494.1:0-4498 GCA_040381795.1 Verrucomicrobiaceae bacterium
CCAGATCATGGAGACTGCCGTGCTCGACGTGCTCAAGAAAAAGGGGCTCAACTACCGCTGGTATCGCAAAGGCAGCATGTTCTGCCTCTTCTTCACCGAAAAGGAAGTCCACAGCCTGCAAGACGCCAAAACCAGCGACCTCGCTGCCTTCCGCAAATTCTTCCACCACTGCCTCGACCACGGTGTGTATTTCGCCCCCAGCCAGTTCGAGACCGGCTTCATCAGCATGGCCCACAGCCGCGATGACCTCGAACAAACCGCCGAAGTCGCCGCTGCCGCGCTGGCGGCGCTTTGAAGCTCATGAAATCCGCCGCGCAGATCATCGGCCTTTTCGGCGTCATCCAGCTTGCGGTGATCGCAGGAGCCTGGCAGGCGGCTCGTGCTTTCAAAAAGGTGTACATCACCTCAGGTTTCCCTTCGTCGATGATGCCGGATCCTAGCTGAGGACTGGTTTTGGCTTATCATGGATGGCTGTGCCTGCTGCTGCCGGTGCTCTGGTGCGCCGGAATGATCTGGCTTTCGAATTCAGACTCGCCGCCGCACATGGACACTGCCCGGGTCGCACGCATCAGTCTTGTCTCGGTGGCCTTGGTGCTGTTTTTCTTCGGCGGCACCAGTTTCCAAATGATGAAAGCCGCCATGAGCGGACCCCAAGTGCCCCTGACGCCACTCCAGTCCCAATAAATGGCTGTTTTTTAAGACCGGCATGCTAACGTCTGCACATGCCACAGTTCACCATTGATCTGCCTGAGACGATCCTGCCCGTCCTGAACCGCAAAGCGGAGGGCTGGCAGCAGACTCCTGAAGGCTTCCTTTCGAGTTATGTGATGCTTTGCCTCGAAAACGACGAGCAGCCCTCCGCTGATCCTGCCCGCGCGGCGCTGGAGGACATCCTGGAGGATCGGGACAAGGGGCCTTTTGTCACGATCACCGACATGGATGCCTATCGGCAGGAAATCCGGGGAATCGCCCTCAAGAAGCTTCAGCAATCCCAGCGCCATGCCTGAGCTGCAGGTTCATCCAGAGGTCAAATATGACCTGGCTGAGATCTATGTTTACATCGCGCAGGGTAATCCTGATGCGGCAGAGGCTTTTGAACTGGCCGTCACGGATGCCTTCAAGCTCCTCGCCAGACATCCTCGCCTAGGCACCGAATACTCTCCCCTTCGCCGCACCTTGAAAGGCATCCGCATGATGGTGGTCACCGAGTATCGAAACTACCTCATCTACTACCGCCCGCTGCCGGAGGATGTCGGTGTGAGAATCCTGTATGTGATGCATGCGGCGCGAGATGCCGTCACCGTTGCCAAAGACCATCGTCGCCAGTAACCATTTTTCACCACCATGTCCGCCCCCCGCTTCGCTGTCGCCCAACTGGATGAGATCACGCCAACACCGTGCCCGTGCGGGCAGGCTAGGAGGGCGTTCAAGGAACCTTGGAACACGCTGGCGACGGTGCATCTGACGGACATCCATGCAGATTCGAAGGCGCACTGGCATGAGAAGATGACGGAGATCTACATCGTGCTGGAGGGCGAGGGACATCTGGAGGCGGATGGGCAGATCATTCCGCTGAAACCGATGACGACGGTGATGATCCGTCCGGGCTGCGTGCATCGTGCGGTGGGAAAACTGCGCATCATCAATGTGCCGATGCCGCCGTTTGATCCGGCGGATGAGTTTGAGGTGTGAAAGGCGCACGGGCGATGCAAGCGCCATGAATGAGAAAAGTTTTTCACAGCAGACGGACATTGCTTGCCGGGTGATACCGCGTCGCTAACACGAGCGGCCCAACCTCCCCGCTTTCCATTTTCCCAACCATGTCTGCTGCCAACGAACTGAACATCAACATCGCCCACGTCGAACGCATCGCCGGGGAGCTGAAACTGCGGCCTATCCAGGTCGGCGCGACGGCCAAACTGCTCGCGGATGGCGCGACGGTGCCGTTCATCTCCCGCTATCGTAAGGAAGCGACAGGAGAGCTCGACGAGGTGCAGATTCAAAACATTCAGGAACGCATGGGGCAGCTCGTAGCGCTGGATGATCGCCGTGCGGCCATCGTGAAGTCGCTTGAAGAGCGGAAACTGATGACGGATGTGCTGCGGGCCAAAATTGAGAAGGCGGACACGATGAATGCGCTCGAGGACGTTTTCGCGCCATTCCGTCCAAAACGCCGCACGAAGGCCACCATCGCCAAGGAGAAGGGTTTGGAGCCGCTGGCGGACTTCATCGAGCAAAACGTGCTCACGAACGCGGTCGATCTCGATGGCGAGGCGGCGAAGTTTGTGAAGCTGGAGGCCGAAACGGACGAATTGAAGGTCAAAGATGCCGCGGAGGCGCTGGCGGGTGCCCGCGACATCATCGCGGAGCGCATCAGCGATACCGCCGAAGTGCGTGCGGCCTTGCGAAAGCTCTTCGCGGACACCGGCACGGTGACGTCGAAGGTCATGTTTGGCAAAGAAGAGGACCCAGAGGCGCAGAAGTTCCGCGATTACTTCGACTGGACGGAGCCGGTGAAATCCATCCCGTCGCACCGCATGCTCGCGATTCGTCGCGGCGAAAAAGAAGGCTTCCTGCTCATGCGCATTCAGCCAATGGAGGCGGATGCGATTGCCCTCGTCGAGCGTCTCACGGTGAAAGGCAACAACACCTGCTCCGCGCAGGTCAAATTGGCCGCACAGGATGCTTACAAGCGTTTGCTCAGTTCCAGCATGGAAACGGAAGCACGCCTCGAATCGAAGAAAAAAGCCGATGCGGAAGCGGTGAAGGTCTTCGCCGACAATTTGCGTGAATTGCTTCTCGCGGCACCGCTGGGCCAGAAGCGTGTTTTGGGCATCGACCCTGGTTTCCGCACGGGTTGCAAGGTCGTGGTGCTCGATGCGCAGGGGCAGCTTGTTTACAACGATGTGATTTACCTGCTCGGTGATGGCAACAGCCTCATGCATGCGAAGACGTTGCTGCTGAATTTGATCGAGCGCTTCAAGATCCAGGCCATCGCCATCGGCAATGGCACCGCCAGCCGCGAGACGGAGATGTTTGTGAAGAAGATCGGCGTGCCGACCTCCATTCCGGTCATCATGGTGAATGAGAGCGGCGCGTCCATCTACAGCGCCAGCGAGGTGGCCCGCGAGGAGTTTCCAAATCATGACGTGACCGTGCGCGGCTCCGTTTCCATCGCCCGCCGTCTCATGGACCCACTGGCGGAATTGGTGAAGCTTGATCCGAAGTCCATCGGCGTCGGCCAGTATCAGCATGATGTGGATCAGACGATGCTTCAGGGCAGTCTCGACAATGTGGTGATCAGCACCGTGAACGCCGTGGGCGTGGAGCTCAACACGGCATCCAAGCAGCTTCTCAGTTACGTTTCCGGCCTGAACAGCGCTCACGCGGCGAACATCGTGGCCTTCCGCAATGAGCACGGTGCTTTCGCGAGTCGCAAAGACCTTCTCAAAGTGCCACGGCTCGGCGAAAAGGCCTTCGAACAGGCGGCGGGCTTCCTGCGCATTCGTGGCGCGGCGCATCCGCTCGATTCCAGTGCGGTGCATCCGGAGCGTTATGCGCTCGTGGAGAAAATGGCGGCCGATCTCGGCTGCGGCGTGGCCGATTTGATGCAGATGCCGGAGCTTCGCACGAAGATCGATCTCAAGAAGTATGTGAGCGCCGATGTGGGCCTGCCGACCTTGCAGGACATCATGAACGAGCTCGCGAAGCCGGGCCGCGACCCGCGCAAGCAGTTCGAGGTCTTCAGCTTCGCCGAAGGCGTGAGCGAGATGAAGCATCTCACCGTGGGCATGAAGCTGCCGGGCATCGTGACGAACGTGACGGCCTTTGGTGCCTTCGTGGACATCGGCGTGCATCAGGACGGCCTCGTGCATGTAAGCCAACTCGCGGATCATTTCATCCGCGATGCTGCGGAAGTGGTGAAAGTGGCCCAAAAGGTCATGGTAACCGTCACAGAGGTGGACATCCCGAGAAAACGCATCGCGCTGAGCATGAAGGCGAAGCCGGATTTCGAGAAGAAGACCGGTCAAGGCAAGCCGATGGGCCAGGGTGGCGGCCAACCGCGCACCTTCAGCAGCGGCGGTGGTGGCCAGCGCAGCTCCGGCGGCGGCATGGGCAATCCCTTTGGCGGAGGAGGTGGTGGTGGCGTCGATTGGTTCACCGCAGCGGCGCAGAAGGGGAAGAAGTGACCCAGACCGCGTGACAGTTGCAAGGGCTGCCTTCCGCGACGAGAGGGCAAGATGGTCGAATCCGACTTTATCATCATCGGCACGGGTGCCGGAGGCCTCAGCGCGGCGCTGCATGCCTCGGAGCATGGCAGCGTGATCATGCTCACGAAGCGCGGGGCGCTCGACTCAAACTCGAACTGGGCTCAGGGCGGCATCGCCTGCGTGACGGCGGGTGATGACTCGATCGAAAAGCATGTGAGCGACACGCTGATCGCCGGCGCGGGGCTTTGCAAAGAGGCCGCGGTGCGCACCATCGTGACCGAGGGGCC
>JBEIGR010000495.1:0-4496 GCA_040381795.1 Verrucomicrobiaceae bacterium
TGCAGCACGCGAAAGCGAAGGATTTTTCCATTCGCGAGATCATCCGCGCCCTCGTCGTCAGCAAAGCCTTCCGCGTGAAATAGAATCCCCGTGTCATCGCACCTCATGATCCCCCATCGCACCCGTCGCCACTTCCTCCGCAGCACCTCCGCGTGCATCGCGCTGCCGTTTCTGGAGTCGCTTGGCTTTCGTCGGTTCGCCGCGGCGGCTCCGGCCGCGCTGCCGCCGAAACGCATGATCTTTCTGGCCTTCGGCTGGGGCGTCACGAAGGAGACGTGGTTCCCCGATGTGAAGCAGACGGGCACGGACTACACGCTGCCGCCCGGGCTTGCGCCGCTGGCCCGGCATCAGAAGGACATCACGGTCGTGCAGGGCTGCTCGAACAAATTCAGCAACGAAGCGCACTGGGGCAGCACCTTCTGGCTAACCGGCGCAAACCGCTACGCGCAGCCCGGGCAGAGCTTCTGCAACAGTGTCAGCGTGGATCAGGTCGCCGCGGCACAACTCGGCAAAGACACGCGCTTTGCCTCGCTGCAACTCGGCACGCCCGACGCCAAAGAACAGGGCCACGGGCCGGGCCTGTCGCTCGCCTGGGATCCACGTGGAAAGCCTGTCGCAGGCATCGATCACCCCGTGCAGGTGTTTCACCGGCTCTTCTCCACCGAGGACGCACCGCTCGCCGAGCGCGAGGCGATGCTGGAGCAGAAACGCAGCGTGCTCGACCTGCTCACCGGCGATCTCCGACGTGTGAAGCGCGGCCTTTCGAAAGACGATACCGACAAGCTCGACGAATACGCACAGAGCATCCGCGACATCGAGACGCGGCTCAGCAAGGACGCGCAATGGCTGGCCGTACCAAAGGCCAAGCCACCTCTCGCCGAGCCGCACGAGAAGCCCGGCGGCCGCGAGGAAGTGCAGGTCATGTATGATCTCATGATCGCCGCGATGCAGACCGACACCACGCGTGTGATGACGTATCGCCAGCCAGTGAACTCGGTCTTGAAAGACATCGGCGTGCCCTACACCGGCCACGACCTCAGCCACTACGAGCGCTCCCAAGGCAACCGCATGGAGTTCTCCCAGAAGCGCGACGAAACCCAGAGCGCGATGTTCGCGAAGTTCATCGACAAGCTCAAAGCCACCAAGGACACCAGCGGCACCAGCCTCTTCGACAACGTCATCGTCGGCTATGGCAGCAACATCAGCTCCGTCCACTTCCTCGACAACTGCCCCACCATTCTCACCGGCGGAGCCGCCAACCTCAAACTTGGTCACCACCTCGTGCTGCCGAAGGACACACCGCTGTGCAACGTGTGGCTGACGATGCTCCACGGCCTCGGCATCCCAGCCGAACGCCACGGGGACAGCTCAGGCGTGGTGAAGGAACTTCAAGCGTGACCAAAGCGGGGAATGGAGTGATGGAGTCATGGAGTGATGCGCTTCTGACCAACCATCGACACCTACCCCGCATCCAATACCTCAGTTTGCCCATGGCATTACTCCGCTACTCCATCACTCCACTGCTGCTTGCCTCCGCCGCGTTCGGCGAGACGCCACAAGCCGCGCTCGCCGCCAAACACCGAACCTTTTTCAAAGACAACTGCCTCGGCTGCCACAACGCCGAAAAGCAGAAGGGCAAGGTGCGGCTGGATGACATCGCGTTCAGCGTGGACACGGTCGAAAAAGCCGATCTGTGGCAAAAAGTGCTGAACTCGATCAATTCGGGCGAAATGCCGCCGGAGGATGAAAAGCAGCCAGATCCGGCGGCGAAGACGGATTTCCTCGATGACCTCTCGCGCATGCTCGTGACGGCTCGCGCGGTGCTGAGCGACAGCGGTGGCAAAATCACGATGCGGCGGCTGAACCGGCGCGAATACAAGAACACGATTCGCGATCTGCTCGGTGTGGACTTACGTGTGAACGAGCTGCCTGCGGATGGCGGCGCAGGGACCTTCGACACGGTGGGCTCGTCGCTTTTCATGTCGAGCGACCAGTTTGAGCAATACCTCGCGCTTGGTCGGCAGGCGCTGGATGAGCATTTTGCGCGGTTCATCGCACCGATGCCTGCGCGGGAACTCAAGGTTCACATCGAGGCCGAGAACAACAAGGAGCGCATCATCAAAGGTCTGCGTGAGCGGACCGATGCGCGTGAGCGTTATTTGAAATGGACCGCGGCTGTCGAGGCGGCGGCTGCCAGGCCGGAGAACGCGTCTCTTGTCGCCAAAATCCGCAGTGAGAAGCCGAACGACGCGAATGCGCTGCACAGCCAGTGGGCGAGCCTCAAGTCGGCTCCATCGCCTGCCGACTTCGGCTTCACGGATGCCGTGCATGCTGAGCAAATGGGGCGCCGCGACTGGAATCACTTCGTGCCGCATCACCGTGCCTATGTGGAGCATCCGCTGACCAAGACCGGCACCTTTCTGACCATTGATGATGCCTATGTGAACAATCGGCAGATCTTCCAGATTCCGTCCGAATGGCCCGCTGGAGACTACGTCGTGCGAATCCGCACCGGAGTCGCGAAGGGCATTCCACGTGAGCGCCACTTCATGGAGTTTGGCCCGCAGGACCCCAGTGGCGTGTGCACGGTGATGACCACGCATGAGATCACCGGCACGCCGGAAAGCCCGCAGACGCTGGAGATTCCGCTGAAGCTCTCCGAGTCCAAAGTGCGCCTCTTCATGATGCGCGAGCGCGGTTCACACGACTCCGACGCCTCTGCGAGCCGCCTCTTTGCCGAAGCGAAGCAGCGCAACGGCATCGGGCCGGAGTTCGCCATCTGGATTGACTGGATCGAGGTGGCGAGTGCGGGCAGCACAACTGGATCGTCCATCGCCGGCCAGCCGCAGAAGCTCCGCAAAGATCCCGAGCAGTGGGCGAACAAATACATGCCCATCTATGCGCAGGGCTACGAGGAGAAATACGGGCGCTTCCAGCAATGGTGCGCGGCGATTGATGAGGCTGCGAGGAAGACGGAGAACGCAGACATCGTGAAGAAGCTGCGCGACGATCCGAAGGTGAAGCAGTCGCCGCATCTGTTTTACAGCCGCTTCGCCGAGATCAAAGACGCGCCGCCGCCCACGCAGTTCGGATTCAAGGATATGGACGATGCGCAGTTCGCGCGCAGCGAGTTCACCTATCACCACCAATACTATCTCGACTATGCGAAGCTGCCGCAGCGCGAGACGGGCGCGTGGCTCATGCTCTATTCGCTCGGTCGCTACACCGGCATCACTGCGCCGGAGAAATGGCCTGCGGGCAAATACACGCTGCGTGTGCGCCTGGCCGCGAGCGACGAATCGCCGAAGGAGCGCCGCTTCATCGAGATCGGCACGGGCAAGGCGGACGCGGCGGATTTCAATGTGCTGACCTCGCATCAGGTCACCGGCACACTGGCGAATCCGCAGACGCTGGAGATCCCCGTCGAGATCAACGCGAGCGGCGATCGCAACTTCGCCATCCGCGACAAGCGCCCGAACACGCGGGATGCCGAGTATGCGATGTTCCGCGAGGCTTGGGACAAAACCGGCACCGGCCCGCGCCCGTGTATCTGGGTGGACTTTGTGGAACTGGAAGGGCCGCTGGGCACGAGTCCCATCGCGTCAAAGACGATCAAAGAGCATCGCGAGGTCGAGCTTCATGCGAACGCGATGGTGGGCGGCACTTACAATGGCTACTTCAAAGGCGGTTACGAGGCGGCGAAGAAGTTCATGGAGACCAAGCAGCCGCAAAAAGGCATCCCCGACGAGCAGGAGGCGAAGTTTCGCATCCGTGGTTTTGAGCAGCACGGGCCGACGTTTGAGCGTTACCTGAACGATCCGCTGACGAAGACCGGCGCGTATTTGACGATCTACAACGTGCACACCGAGGAGGTCATCACGCTGCCGCCGGATCAACCTTCCGGCTGGCTGAAGACAAAGCATGAGGTCGAACAGGCGGAGCCGGGCGAATACAAGCTGCGCTTCCGCATCGGCGCGGTGAAGGGCACGCCGAAGGAGCGGCACTTCGTCGCGCTCGGCAATCGCATGAAGCCGGAGGAGCGTGAGGACTTCACGTTGATGCAGACCTTTCAAATCAGCGGCAGCACGGATGCGCCACAAGTCATCGAAGTGCCGGTGAGCATCACCGCGAACGGTCCGCGCACCTTTGTGCTGCGGGAGAAGCGAGATGTGAAGCTAGACCATGATCTTTACACCACGGCGCAGAAGGAAACTGGCGTCGGACCGCCATCGGCGCTGTGGATCGATTGGGTGGAGTGGGAAGGGCCGCTCGCGCCGCAAACGGCCATCGCGAAAGTCGAGCATATCGAGCCGGAGAAACGCCGCGCGGAGGTGGAGCGCGGTCATTTACGCTTTAAGTATCTCAACGAGCAATACGCCAAGTGGAAGGCCGCAGGCGGCGATGAGAAGCGGCTGAAGGAGTTCGACTTCACCGACAAATCGCATGCGGAGTTCGCCAAGGTCGTGTGGGACAGCAACAACCGCTGGTTCCAGCAA
>JBEIGR010000496.1:0-4482 GCA_040381795.1 Verrucomicrobiaceae bacterium
AAACGAGCGCCAGATCATCGAGTCACCACGCGATGGCATCGTGCTGAATGTCGCCGCCACGGACGGCACCTACTTGAGGCCCGGCTCGCTCATCTGCGTGATCATTCCAGAAACCGACAGCCGCTTTGTCGAGATCATGGTTGATGGCAATGACATGCCCCTCATCCATCCGCGCAAAGACGGCCAGCCCGGCAGTCCCGTGCGCCTCGCCTTTGAAGGATGGCCTGCTGTGCAGATGATCGGCTGGCCGCAGCTTGCCATCGGCACCTTCGGTGGTGAAGTCGTCTTTGTGGACGCCACGGACGATGGCAAAGGCAAGTTCCGCGTCGTCGTCGGCCCCGCCGATGACATCGTCGATCGCGGCGATGGCAACGGGCCTGTCAGCGTCGGCTGGCCGGATAAAGATCGCTGGCTGCGCCAGGGTGCCCGTGCCAATGCCTGGGTCATGCTCAACGAAGTCCCGCTCTGGTTTGAACTCTGGCGCCAGATCAACGGCTTCCCGCCCGTCGTCTCGAATGATGACGGAACCCTCGATCCCACGAAGAAATGACATCTGTTCTCGGTTCTCAGTTCTCGGTTCTCAGTTGCCGCGTCGCGGCCTGGATCGTCCTTTTCCAATTTTCAGTTTTCAGTTCTCAGTTTTCAATCCTTGAGGCTGCCGAAAAGCCTAAAGCTCTCCTCTTGCCTGAAGTCCTCGCTTCCGTGCAGACCCAATACCCGCCCTATCTCGCCGCTTTGATCGAGCAGGACATCGCGAACGGCCGCGTCCGCCAGGCGATGGGCGCTTTCGACCTCAATCTGAATACCGGCGGCACCATGAACCTCGCGGGTTACTACGATGGGCAAACGGGTTACGCCATGCTGGAGCAGCCGTTGCCGTTTTGGGGCGGCAGCGTGTATGGCGGCTACCGCCTGAGCAGCGGCTTCCTGCCCAACTACAACAAAGACCGCACCGGCGTCGATGGCGAAGGCGTGCTCGGCTTTCGCCTCCCGCTGCTGCGTGATGGCACCATCGACCGCCGCCGCGCCTCCTTGTGGCAGGCGCAGATCGATCAGGAAATCGCCGATCCCATCATCCTGCGCCAGTACCTCGACTTCATCCGCTCCGCGACCATCAGCTACTACAACTGGCTCGCCGCCGGACAGCGGCTCGCCTTGACCGAGCATCTGCTGCGCATCGCCGAAGACCGCGACAGCGCCATCGCCGAGCAAGTGAAGCGCGGTGCCAGTGCTCCCATCGTGCAGATCGACAACCAGCGCCTCGTCGTCAGCCGTCAAATCGCCGTCGTTCAGGCCCAGCGCCGCTTTCAGGCCACCAGCATCGAGCTTTCGCTCTTCTTCCGCACCCGCGAAAAAGCCGAGCCCATCATCGCCAAGCGCGATCGCATTCCGACAGCCTTCCCACCGCATCCGCGCCTCGATGAAAGCCAGCTCACCGCCGACATCGCCAAAGCCGCCATCTTTCGTCCCGAAATCCGCCGCATCGAACTCCTCGTCGATAAAGTCGAGATCGACCGCAAGCTCGCCAAAAACAACCTGCTGCCCAATCTCGATGTCGGCGTCGAAGCCGGTCAAATCTTCGGCGGCAACCGTCCCAAGGACATGGAGCAAAACGAAATCGAAGCCAAGATCGAGTTCAAACTCCCCCTGCAACGCCGCGATGCCAAAGGCCGCATCGACATCGCCGACGCCACCATCGAGCGCCTCAACAACGACAAGCGTTTCGCCCGCGACCGCATCGTCGCCGATGTGCGTGATAGCTACAGTGCCGTCAGCGCCGCGTATGATGCCCTCAAGATGACACGCAAGAACGTCGACCTCTCTCAGCAGCTCGAAGCCGCCGAAAACGAACGCCTCAAACAAGGTGCCACCGATCTCCTCGCCCTCCAAATCCGCGAACAAGCCACCTTCGACGCCCAAGTCCTCGAAGTGGAGGCGCAGGCCGAGTATTTCCGTTCTCAGGCGAACTACCGCGCCGCGATTGCTGCGGATGCGCCGAAGAATCTGACGCGGTGAAGATGCATCTCTAAAATCAGCGTGGCATGAAGTAGATCGACTCATGAAACCCACTCCCTCCATGCTCGCGACTGCCAGGCTCATACTGAGCGCCCTTTTCATCGGTGTTCCTGCTTTATCACCACTGATGGCTGAGGTGGTGAGGCTCAAACCAGCGCCCTCGCCTGCGGACAATCCACTCAAGGGGCTGGTGCCTTACTCCGACTATGATGAGGAGAATCGCGCACACTTCCCGCACAGCCTGGAGTTTGATTACCTGTCGTTAGCAGAGCTCATGCGCGGTCCGTCCAGCTTTGATTGGCAGCCCATGGACACCCTGTTGGACAAGATCGCTGCACGAGGTAACCAGGCGGTCTTTCGCCTCTGGATCGAGTATCCAGGCAAGAAAAGCGGCCTGCCGGAATACCTGCGGGAGCAGGGCGTGAAGATCACCTCGTGGAAAAACGCGGACGAGAAGACCACCTGCCACACGCCGGATTACAATGACGAGCGCGTGGTGCCAGCACTTGAGGCCTTCATCACAGCCCTCGTCAAACGCTACGATGGCGATGCACGCATCGGGTTCATCACCGCCGGTCTGCTCGGCTCCTGGGGCGAATGGCACACCTATCCGCGTGAGGACTTGTTTGCCTCGCCGAAGACCCAGCGACGCGTGCTTGATGCGTATGAAAAGGCCTTCAACAAGAGTCCCATCCTGTTGCGCTATCCGGTGGGAAAAGACGACGATCACTGGGCCGCGAATGCGCATTACGGCATGGGCTTTCATGATGACTCCTTTGCCTGGGGTACGCTCGATCGGGGTAAGAAGGACGACTGGTTCTTCATGCCCATCTTGAAAAAAGCCGGTGATGCCGCGCTGAACAAATGGCGCACCCAACCCATCGGTGGCGAGGTGCGGCCGGAACTCTGGGGCCAGATCTTCGATGCCAAACCCGCCCATCCGCAGGCGCAGGACTTCGCCGAGTGCGTGCGGCATACGCATGTGACATGGCTCATGGAATCCGGCTTGTTCAAAGAGAAAGCCAAGCCCGCTCGATATGCCGCTGCGGTGAATCAGGTCCGCCACATGGGCTACGACTTCCATGTCGCCACCGCTGAACTGAAACGCCAAGACTCGAAGCTGCACGTCCATCTCACCGTCCTGAATCAAGGTGTGGCCCCGTTTTATCAAGACTGGCGTCTGGAACTCGCTGCGCTCGATGCCGATGGAAAAGTCGCGCATCGCTGGCCTGTCGATTGGAAGCTCACCAGACTGCTGCTAGGAGATGCGGCCCGCGATTGGAAAGCCACGCTGCCTCTGCCTGAAGCCAGCGTCAGAGGCCTCACCCTCGCTCTGCGCGTCATTCATCCGCTCGCGAATGGCAAACCTCTCCGCTTCGCCAATGCCGAGCAAGATCGCCATGCTCCCGGCTGGCTCAGCCTTGGCGTGCTGCCATGAAGGTAAGCCGCAGAATCTTTCGTATGAGGTCAATCATTCTCGTGCTCGTCACCTCATGAAAACTCTCTTCGACTTCTGCATTGCCGCCACCGCCTTGACTGTGATGGCGAGCGCATCGTTGCGTGCGGACGACGCTGTGGCGAGTCACCGGAAGTTCCTGAATGAACACTGCGGCAAATGTCACACCGGTGAAAAGCCAAAAGGTGGTTTCGATCTGGAGTCTTTGAAGCCGGGACTCGCGGATGCAGACTCGCGAAGACATTGGCTGAACGTGATGGAGCAGATCGAGACCGGTGAGATGCCGCCTGAGAACAAGCCGCGTCCGCCAGCGAGCAATGTGGAAGCTTTGACCACGTGGATCAGGCAAACGGCCGCGCAGGCAGGCGATGGCCGCGTGGTGATGCGAAGGCTGAACCGTGCCGAGTATGCGAACACCGTGCGCGATTTGCTCGGCGTGGAGGTCGATCTGGCCGATCTGCTGCCACCTGACACCTCGACGAACGGATTCGACAACAATGCCGAGTCGCTGCACACCTCCTCCTACCTGCTGCGGAGCTACCTGGATGCGGCGGATCGCGTGCTCGATGAGGCCATCGTCAATGAATCGAAGCCCTGGCAGGTGAAGAAGCGCTTTCACATCAAAGACGAATCCTCCGTGAAGCGGCCCGGCAGCGTGTATCGCTTTCTCGAGGATGGGGTGGCCATCTTTGCCGTCTGGGAGTCGGCGAACATCCGCGTGACGATGTGGAACTTCCGCAGTCCCTTCCGTGGTAAGTATCGCTTCCGCATCTCCGCCTACGGCTTCCAGAGTCAGGGCAAGCCGGTGAAGTTTCATGTCACCGCGGGCACATTCAAAGAGGTCACCGAAGAGCACCTGCTGGACTACTATTCCGTGCCTGCGGACAAGCCCACGGTGATCGAGTTCAAAGATGACGCCGAGGAAGTGGCCGGCGGCGTATTGGCGCGGCTTGGCTTTGCGCCTTGCGGTGTCAGGGTTGCGCCGGCCGCCGATGGCAGCCTGATCACAG
>JBEIGR010000497.1:0-4473 GCA_040381795.1 Verrucomicrobiaceae bacterium
CTCAACCGCGAACCGCGAACATATCCTCTGCTCGCTCGTCAAGGTGAGGAACCTTGGTGGGCCTGCCTGCAAAGCATTGGAGGCCGGTGTTCATCGGGAATTTCCTCGAACAAGAAAATTACGGCAAATTTCCGCGAGAATGTCGATAAAAAACCTTTCTCCGGTTGCCCTCGGAGGCTCTGACGATCGCGCTTTGCCTTGAGAATGAGGGGTTTGAGCAGGGGGAAATTTTTTGCACTGCCGGTGACCGGCGTTTGCATGGCTGGGTTTTGCCGACTCAATATCCCGTGCTGCCTGAGGGCCTGTGTTTACTCGATCCATGCACTTCGCGGGCACCGGGGATGGGTTTTCCGTGCGGATCGGTCTGCGGGAAGTCGAGGCGGCGTTCGAGCTGGCGGACGGTGTCCTCACCGAGGACGTGCTCGATCTTTTCGGCGTCGTCGTGAACGTGGTCGGCGCCGTATTGCATGATGTTCGTGAGGTAGAGCTCCCAGAGGCGATGATTCCGCACGACGGCGCAGGCTTTGCGCCAGCCTTCAGGGGTGAAGTGAAGCATGCTGCCGTCGTCAGTGAGCGTGGCGAGCTTTTGGCGGAGGAGGTCATCGGCCTGGAGGCGGATTTGCTCCAAGGGCTCGCGTCGGGCCTCGGCGAGATCGAGGAGGGTGATGCCTTCCTCGCGGAAGTCGCGACGCTCGGCGAGGTGGTACATGGCCTTGAGGGTGTTTTCGCGCTCGATGCGGCATTTTTGCGTCCTTTGACGCCACAGCCGCGTGAGCCAGCCCTGCTGCGGACTGAACAAAAAGGCCATCGCGAACACGAATGAGCCCGCGAGCACCATGAAGGGGCCGGTGGGGAGATTGGAGCCGAGGAAGGAAAAGAAGGCTCCGAAGGCTGCCGTGGCAATGCCGATGACGGCGGAGAGGATGAGCACGCGGTGCATGCGATCCGTGAGGAGGCACGCGGTGGCCGGTGGAATGATGAGCATGGCCGAAACGAGCACCACGCCGACCGCCTGCATGGCGGTAACGACGGCGAAGGAGATGAGCAGCATCATCGCGTGATGCAAAAAGCCCATTGGCATGCCCAAACTCTCGCCGAAGGCGCGGTGGAAGCTCAGTGTGAGCAGTCCGCGATAGCCGAAGGTGACAAACAGCAGCGTGAGGCCGGCGGTGATGGCCATCAGCGCGATGTCACTGCCATTCATCGCAGCGGCCTGGCCGAAGAGGAATTTGTCGATGCCGCTTTTGTTGCCGCTGGGCAGTCGCTGGATCATGCCGATGAGGCAGATGCCGACGGCGTAGAAGGACGAGAGCACGAGCCCCATCGCCGCATCCTCTTTGAGCCTCGTGGTGCGAGTGATGGCGCTCACCGTGAGCATCGAAAGGCCGCCCACGAGCGTCGCGCCGATCAAAATGGCGACGGGATCTTTCGTCATGTTCCAAAGAAAGCCCAGCGCGATGCCTGGAAGCACCGCATGCGAGAGCGTGTCCCCCACGAGCGACATGCGCCGCACAACCACGAAGCCGCCGAGCAGGCCGCAATTCAGTCCAAGCAGGATGCAGCCGAACAGTGCGAGACGCAGCGACGGATCGCTGAAGGTGAAGAAGCGGAGGGCTTGATCGGTGATGGTGGTCTCGGTGAGATCGCCGATGCGGGCGGCGTGAGCAGGAAGAGCAAAGAGCAGCGAGCAGAGAGCGAAGAGCAGCGAGACATTCGAGTTTCGCGCTAGCGTCGTGGAGTGCGGCGGCAGAGATGCCGGAGTCCTCCGGCATCGGCGACGCCGCTGTCGAGCGGTCTGAGTCGTGCGAGAATTTGAACGCCCCCCGACAGCGGTGTCGGCGATGCGAGGCTTCGCCCTCGCATCTCTGCCACCGCACTCCACGACGCTGCTGCGCTTCATCACTCGCCCTCCTCTTTCGCGATCTTCGCGGCGACATCGCTGAGGATGGTCAACCTGCCGCCGTAAGTCTTCTGAAGCTGATCCATGGTGAAAACGTCCTCTGTTTTGCCGAAAGCGACCAATCGCATGTTCAGGAGCAGCAGGTGATCGAAGTACTCCTTCGCCGTGGTGAGATCGTGGTGGACGACGAGGATGGTTTTGCCATGGGATTGGAGGTCTTGGAGGAGGGTGACGATGGCTCGCTCCGTGGTGGCATCGACACCGGCGAAGGGCTCGTCCATGAGGTAGAGATCACTCTGCTGAGCGAGGGCTCGGGCGAGGAAGACACGCTGCTGCTGGCCACCGCTGAGGTTGGCGATCTGGCGGTTGCGGAAAGGGAGCATGCCGACCTTGTCGAGGCTCTCCTCGGCGATCTTTTTGTCCTCCTTCGTCACGCGGCGCAGCCAGCCGCGGCGGCCATAGCGGCCCATGAGGACCACATCCATGACGTTGACGGGGAAGTCCCAGTCCACCTGCTCCCGCTGCGGCACATAGCCGACACGGTGACGGCTTTTCTCAAAGGTCTCGCCAAAGATCTGCACCCAGCCACTGCTGGCAGGCGTGAGGCCCATGATGGCGCGGATCATGGTGCTTTTGCCCGCGCCATTCGGCCCGATGATGCCGACGAGGGCTCCCTGAGGCACCTGAACATCCACGCCGTAAAGCACAGGCTTCTTGGCGTAGCTGACCGTGAGGTCGTGGAGTTCGAGGGCGGGGGAATTCATTATCAGAAGCGGACGCTCAGGCCCACGAAGGGATTGATCGCCTCTTCGCCACGGAAGAACCAGAAGGCACCCGCGTCAAAGATCATGTTTTCAGTGATCGCATAGCCGATGCCAGCATCGAGCGAGGTCTGCCAGTAGCGCTCGGCATCCATCTGGTTGGCGGCGAAAATTTCGACGAAGCAGCTGAACTTCTCCGTGACGTCGTAGCCGAGCACGCCGGTGGCCGAGGGGCGGAAATACAGCGTGTCATCAGAATCGCCCGCGACGTAGCCGGTAATGGTATTGCCGAGCGACCAGCCGCCGCCGAGATCGATCTCCGTGGCGATGGCGAGGCCACCTTCCCAGAGATCGTTGCCGATGCGGTGCTTGGCGGTGGGGACTTTGATCGAGGGCAGAAGGGCGAGCGCAAAAGGGCCACTGTCATTGCCGATGAGATTCCATTTCAAGCGGACGTTCAGGTCGTTCACGCCTTCGCGGAAGTAACCATCCTCGCCGGTGCCAGGATTCCCCTTGAATCGTTGCTCGGTCCAGGGCTGCCAGAGAAGCTGGAAGTCGATGTCATTGGTGAGGCCGTATTTGGCATTCACTTCTCCCCAGGTGAAGGCTTCCGTGCGATGATCTGTGTCGAGGCGGCGAGAGTAGCTTAAGAATCCGAACTCAAACTGGTACATGCCCTTCGGCACGGTGAAGGCACCTTCGGTCTGATCAGGACGGTCCGTGCTCATCTCACGCACGGTGGCGGGCTGGCTATTAAAGACGGCTGGATCAGCCGCATTCGCGAAGGAAGCAAGTCCGGCGGCGAAGACGGCGACGAGTTGGAGCGGGGTGCGCGTGGTCATTTGCGTGGGAAGGATTGAAGATTAAGAGGCGTAAAAAATCCAAGCACAGTTAGAGGGTGTCAATCCTGAAGGATTTTAATTGTTAAAAATATGGTCGTTTCGATTTACGGACTCAACGCCTTACGAATGGCGGTCACATTGCTGCGCAGCATGCCTTCATAGGTGCCGCAGTCATAAGCCTGGCCTTCTGCCACGACCGCCTCTCCCGGTGTGCCTAGAGCATCTGAGAAAAGCTCGTCGCCAATTTGGGCTCCGCTGTCCTTGGCGATGCGCTCAATGGTGGCGTGCGGCACGCTGCTCTCGACGAAGATGGCCCGCACACCCTTGGATTTGATGAAATCGACCGTCTTGGCCACATCGGCCAGCCCAGCCTCGCTCACGGTTGAGATGCCCTGGACGCCCACCACCTGGAAGCCGTAGGCGCGGCCGAAGTAATTGAAGGCATCATGGCTGGTGATCAGCACACGCTGCTCGGCGGGGATTTTGGCCGTTTCAGCCTTCGCCCAGTCATGGAGGGCCAGCGTAGCCATTTTCCACTTCTGGCCGCGTTCAGCAAAAACACCTGCTTTGTCCGGCAAAATGCGGCTGAGACCCTCGACGACGGGTTCGAGGCATTTCGACCAGAGCTGAGCATCCCCCCAAACGTGCGGATCGGCATGCGCTGCGCCCTGCGGGTGGATCAAATCGCCTTCGCTGAGCTTTGCGGTCACCGCATGGACCACCCGCCCCTGAGCCGCGAGCCGGTCGAGCAGCTCGCTCATTCGGCCTTCGAGCATCAGCCCATTGTAGAAGATGGCTTTCGCCGTGCCGAGCTTTTGGGCGTCCTCCGCAGAGGCCTTGTATAGATGTGGATCGACGCCCGGCCCCATCAGGGCGGTGAGTGAGATGTCATCTCCGCCGATCTGCTGCACCATGTCAGCGATCATCGTCGTCGTGGCGACGACGGCAGGCCTGCCTCCCGAATTCCCAG
>JBEIGR010000498.1:0-4429 GCA_040381795.1 Verrucomicrobiaceae bacterium
GGCTCGCTCATCGCGAAGGTGAAATCCAAGCTCGGCGTCGAATCGAGCGCCTGTGACTACACCGATACGCTGATGCAACTCCCCGGCCAGAAGGTGGACATCGCCAATCTGAATCACGAACCCCTGCCCTATCCCGATGCCACCTTTGATGTCGTGACCGCCACGGAAGTGATCGAGCATCTGGAGGACTTCCGCCAGGTGGTGCGTGAGATTCACCGCGTGCTAAAGCCCGGTGGTGTGTGCATTCTGAGCACGCCAAACATCCTGAACCTCAATTCGCGCCTGCGTTTCCTGTGGTTCGGATTCTGGAACCTCTTCGGTCCGCTGCCGGTGAAGCACAGCGCCCTCTACTCGACTGGCGGTCACATCAATCCCGTTTCCTGGTTCTATGTGGCGCATGCCCTGCTCGATTCCGGCTTCCCCGCCGCCAGCCCGCACATCGACCGCGTGCAGCGTTCCTCGCTGCCCAAGCTCTTGTTCCTCTTTCCGCTCATCAAGCTCTTCGGCTTCCTCGCCATGCGTCGTGAACGCGTGCGCTACAAGACGCTCGATGAGGCCAATGAGCCGCTCGTCAGCGCCATGAACAGCTACGAGATGCTGGTGGGCCGCACAATCATCGCCAAGGCCGTGAAGGCCAGCTAAGGGGGGCTTTTGTGACCTTCTTTTCACTCCTCGCCTCGTGGGTGAAAATGGTACGCAGGGAGGGGATCGAACCCTCGACCAATTGGTTAAAAGCCAACTGCTCTACCGCTGAGCTACCTGCGCATTCCGGTGAAGGGCCGCGTATGTACACGCGATTCACCGGCGTGCAAGCCGGAAGATCATCCCAAAACAAGAAGCTGCTGATACGCCGAGCATGGCCAGACCTGGGCAGAAGATGGTTGTCGTAGGCGCGATGTGAGTGTTTGTTCGCCTGCCCATGAGCCAAGAACGCACCGCCAAGATCCACCGCAGGACCGCCGAGACGGACATCGCCATCGAATTAAACGTCGATGGCTCCGGCAAGGCGCAGATCGATACCGGCATCCCCTTTTTCGACCACATGCTCGCGCTTTTTACGAAGCATGGCCTGTTTGACCTCAATGTGAAAGCGGTGGGAGACATCGCGGTGGATTACCACCACACCGTGGAGGATGCGGGCATCGTGCTGGGCCAGTGCTTCCGTGAGGCGCTGGGGAACAAGTCAGGCATCACCCGCTACGGCTTCTTCCTTCTGCCGATGGATGAAACGCTCGCCGAGGTGGCTCTCGACCTCAGTGGACGCTCATTTTTGAGCTACCACGCTCCTGAACGCGTGGAGGCCATCGGCGGTGTGAACCGCTTCAGCTACCAACTCGTGGAGGAATTCCTCCGCGCCTTTTCCTCCAGCTTGCTGGCGACTTTGCATGTGGAAATCCGTCGCGGTCGCGATGCGCATCACATGGCGGAAGCCATCTTCAAAGGTCTCGCCCGTGCCCTGGACGCCGCCACGCGTCTCGATCCACGCGTCACCGGCATCCCTAGCACGAAGGACGTTCTCTGATGATGAAACTGGGAGTGCTTGATTACGGCGCGGGGAATCTGCGCAGCGTGCTAAATGCTTTTGCGGCCGTCGAAACTCACGCGGAGCTCGTCACGGGGCCGGCTGACTTCGTCGGCATCGACGTGCTCGTTTTCCCCGGCCAGGGTGCCTTCGGGGATTCGGTGCGTATTTTGAAGGAACGCGGCCTTTGGCAGCCTCTCAAGGACTGGCTGGCAGCGGGCAAACCTTACTTCGGCATCTGCCTGGGCTATCAATTGCTGTTTGAAAGCAGCGAGGAATCTCCCGGCGTGGAAGGTCTCGCGGTGGCGAAGGGTATCGTGCGGAAGTTTGATCCTGCCAGCGGCCTCAAAATCCCGCACATGGGCTGGAATGTGGCGCAGTGGGCTCCTGAGCACGCCGCCATCTGGGAAGGTCTGCCAAATCCCACTCACGTCTATTTTGTGCATTCCTACTACCCCGAGGTGCAGGATGAATCGCTGGCGCTCTGCCGCACCGATTACGGCACCAGCTTCATCAGCGGCATCGCGCGGAAGAATCTCATCGCGGTGCAGTTTCACCCGGAAAAGAGCCAGCAGGCCGGCCTCACGTTGCTGCGCAATGCGGTGAAGGTGCTCGCCACCTTCGCCTAACCTCCCCTGCCCCGTCATGAGCGATCTCGCCGAACGACTCCAGGCCATTCGCGAACGGCTCCGCACCGCCAGCGAGCGTTCTGGACGCGAGCCAAGCTCCGTGGAGCTTCTCGCCGTCTCGAAGACTTTTCCCATTGAGGCCATTCGCGAAGCGATGGAGGCCGGACAGCTTCTTTTTGGCGAAAACAAAGTGCAGGAAATCCTCGCCAAAGTGCCTGCGCTACCCTCGAAGCTGCGCTGGCATCTCATCGGCCATTTGCAGTCCAACAAAGTGCGAAAAGTCCTCCCGCTCGTCGAGGCAGTGCATAGCGTGGACTCGCTCGATCTGGCCCGCGACATCCAGCGCATCGGCGGTGAACTGGGGTTGTTTCCCAAAGTGTATCTGGAGGTCAATCTGGCGGAGGAGAGCACCAAGCATGGCTTCAAGCCCTACGACCTCCGTGAAGGCGCTCTCGATGCGCTCTATAAGATGGACCGCCTGCACATCCAGGGCCTGATGTGCATCCCGCCCTTTGATCCGATGCCGGAGAAGACGCGGCCCTATTTTGCCACCCTGCGCCAGCTCCGCGATGAACTGGAAAAGCGCGGCGGAGCACCTCTGCCGAAGCTCTCGATGGGCATGAGCCACGATTTCGAGGTCGCCATCGAAGAAGGGGCCACCATCGTCCGCGTGGGCAGTGCCCTCTTTGGCGAGCGGACCTACTCCAAAGCATGAGCGAGCCGGTGACAGCCCAGCGGGCCGATAAATGGCTGCATCATGTGCGTGTCTTCAAAACCCGCTCCCTCGCCACGCAGGCCTGCGCAAAGGGCAATGTGACGCTCGGAGGCCAGGGCGTGAAGGCCTCGCGAGATCTGCGGCCGGGCGATGTGATCGAAATCGTGCGCGGCGATCTGCGTCTCCGGCTCAAAATGCTCGGTGCCCCTACTCAGCGGCTCAGCCCACCCGGCGTGGCGGCTTTTTGCGAAAACCTCACGCCCATCGAGTGGATTCACAAAGCCTCGGAAGCCCGCCGCGAGAAACGACTCATCACACCGCCCGAGCACGAGCAGGTCACCAAGCCGAACAAAAAGCAGCTCCGTGAGCTGCGGGAGTTCTGGCAGGCACAGCACGGTGAGTGAGGAGACCATGGAGTGACGGAGAGTTGGAGTATTGGGATTTGCCAGAAGCCCATTACTCCCATACTCCAACCCTCCAGCACCCCGTTCTTCCCATGCTCACCGATTACCACACGCACACGCCGCTCTGTCTTCACGCCGAGGGAAACCCGGTGGACTACGCCCGACATGCGCAGGCTATCGGCCTCGCCGAGATCGGTCTCTCGGATCACAACCCGATGCCGGAGATCTACGACAACTGGCGCATGCCACTGAGCGATTTGCCGCGCTACTTTGAGCTCGTGCAGGAGGCCCGCGAGGCCTTGCCAGACTTCCCCATCCGCCTCGCTCTCGAATGCGATCACCTCGAAGGCTATGGCCAATGGATCGATGAGACTGCTCGCATGGCGGAATGGGATTACCTCATTGGCAGCGTGCATTACATTCACGACGGCGTGGCGGTGGATGATCCGAAGCACGTATCCCGCTGGCAGAGTGCGGCGGACATCGAGCACATGTGGGGCATGTATTGGAAGCTCTACGAGCAGATGATCCGCACGAAGCAGTTCGACTTCCATGCGCACCCGGACCTCGCCAAGCGTTTCGGCCTCCGGCCAGCCGGTGATCTGCGCCGCTACTACGAGCCAGTCATTCAGGCGCTGGTCGATACCGATGGCGTGCTGGAAGTGAGCACCGCCGGCCTGCGCAAGGATGTGCGGGAAATTTACCCGGCCCGCGAGATGCTGGAGATGGCCTTCAGCGCCAGCGTGCCCATCGTCATCAATTCCGATGCGCATCTGCCCACCGATGTCGGCGTGGATTTCGATAAGGCCCTCGCCCTCGTGCGCAGCGTGGGCTACACGACGACGCTGCGCTTTGAAAAACGGAGTCGGGAGGTCGTGCCGTTGCCGGAGCACTGGCCTCTTCCATAAGCTAGTTGGCATACCAGTTGCGAGATGGGGTGGCGGTGTTACAGCCTCGCCCGCGATGAAATCCAGCCTTCTAGCTCTTCTCTATGCCGCTTTGCCGCTCAGCGTCATCGCCCAGGTCGTGGAACCTGCGATACCAAAGGCACCCGAGCCGATCGAATCCATCCTGCGCCTTCAGCTCTTCCTCGATGGCAAGCTCTTCGGCCCCGGCAAGGTGGACGGACGCCCCGGCGAGTTCACCACCAAGGCGCTGA
>JBEIGR010000499.1:0-4428 GCA_040381795.1 Verrucomicrobiaceae bacterium
CGTGCGGCTGTTCGTATTGATGAGCAGCGCATCGCACTCGGTGTTGTTTTTGCAGCCTTTGAGGTGCTTCGGGATGTGGACGAGGCCACGATAGGTGCTGCGGCCCTGGCCGATGGAGATGGATTTGCTGATGACGTTGCTGGTGGTGTCATCGGCGGCGTGGACCATTTTCGCGCCGGTGTCCTGATGCTGACCGCTGTTCGCCAAAGCGATGCTGATGACTTCACCACGGGCACGTTTGCCTTTCATGATGACGCCAGGGTATTTCATGGTGAGGCGGCTGCCGATGTTGCAGTCGATCCAGCGCACTTCGGCATCTTCCATGGCGATGCCGCGCTTGGTGACGAGGTTGAAGACGTTGCTGCTCCAGTTTTGCACGGTGACGTACTGGATCTTGGCACCTTTGAGCGCGACGAGTTCGACGACGGCGCTGTGAAGCGTTGCGGTTTCAAACTTCGGCGCGGTGCAGCCTTCCATGTACATCACTTCAGAGCCTTCATCGCAGATGATGAGCGTGCGCTCGAACTGGCCGAACTGCTCGCTGTTGATGCGGAAGTAGGCCTGCAGCGGGTGCTTCACCTTCACGCCGGGCGGGACGTAGATGAACGAGCCACCGCTGAACACGGCGCTGTTGAGCGCGGAGAATTTGTTGTCGCCTGTTGGGATGACTTTACCAAACCACTTTTTGAAGATCTCGGGATGTTCTTTGAGGCCTTCGCTGCTGTTCACAAAGATGACGCCCTGCTCGGCGACGGCAGCTTTGATGTTCGAGTAGGCGGCCTCGCTGTCATACTGCGCTTCCACACCGGCGAGGAATTTGCGTTCCTGCTCGGGAATGCCGAGACGATCGAAGGTCTTCTTCACGTCCTCGGGCACGTCGTCCCAGGAGCGCTTCGGCTTCTGGCCGTCGCTGAGGTAGTAGCGGAACTCGTCGAAGTGGATGTTCTCCAGATCCTTCGTGGCCCAATGCGTGGGCATGGGCTTGTCCTGGAAGACCTTGAGCGCTTTGTGCCGGAACTCGCGCACCCAATCAGGGTCGTCCTTCACATCGCTGATGTAATCGACGGTCTTCGACGTGATGCCGAAGCCGGAGTCGAACTTGTTGCGCTCCGGGAAGGTGAAGTTGCCAGTGTTGTCGGCGCGGATGTCGGAGATGTCGTTTTCGACGGCGGATGGGAGGTCGAGGGTGGAGTCGGGGGCGGAGACCATGATGTTAAAGTTTGGCGGGTTTCAGGTTTAAAGTTTCAGGTTGGCTCAAGCGGCGAGAGCGCTGGCTGGTGACTCGACAGGCTGGCCATTGAGCCAGAGTTCAGATTCGGCGATGTCGATTTCGTCATTCCAGACGATGCCGTAACCGCCGACATCGACGTGTGCGGTTTTGAAGAGTGCTTCGTCGCGGAGCAGCTTAGTAGCGGGCAGGCCAGACTTGGTGGTGAAATCGTAGAGACGCGTCTGGCCGTTCACGAACGCCACGCGAAGTTGAAAGCCGCTGAGGGCTTCAACAGAGGCAATTCGAGGATAATCAGGCCAGTTGCTCATGGTTTAGTTGAGTCCTGGAAGCGGGTTGAAGTCCTTGGAGTCCCACATAGCGCGAAGCTGCGCCTTGTTGATCTCCGCCCATTCACGCACGAGGCGATGGGCGCGTGGTGGCAGATCGCCTTCGAGCATTTCCAGCGAGTCGATGGCATAGACACCGACATGCTCACCATACACGGCGTGAAAATGCGGCACGCCATGCTCTGAGAAGAACATCTTGATGACGATACCGTAGAATCTGGAGACGACGGGCATGGCGATGAATTGTTTGAGTTAAGCCGCAGCGGCCAAAGGCTCCTCATGGACCCAGTCGTAGCCGCGTTCTTCGAGTTCGAGGGAGAGCTCTTTGCCGCCGGTTTTGACGATGCGGCCGTCTTTGAGGACGTGGACGATGTCGGGCTGGATGTAATTGAGAAGTCGCTGGTAGTGGGTGATGACGAGGAAGCCGCGGTTCTCGCTGCGCATGGCGTTCACGCCGCGGGAGACGATCTTGAGGGCGTCGATGTCGAGGCCGGAGTCGGTTTCGTCGAGGATGGCGTATTTCGGCTCCAGCATCATGAGCTGGAGGATCTCGTTGCGCTTCTTTTCACCGCCGGAGAAGCCTTCATTGACGCTGCGGCTGGTGAAGCTGCGGTCCATCTCAAGCGCGTCCATGCGGGCGTAGAGCGTTTTGTAGAACTTCACGGCGTCGATGTCCTCGCCCTTCGGCAGGCGGGCCTTCAGCGCGGCGCGGAGGAAGTTGGCGTTGCTGACGCCGGGGATCTCGTGCGGATATTGGAAGGCGAGGAAGAGGCCGGCGCGGCTGCGGGCATCGACGGCCATGTCGAGGATGTTTTCGCCATCGAGCAGCACTTCACCGCTGGTGACTTCGTAGTCTTCGTGGCCGCAGAGGACCTTGCTCAGCGTGCTCTTGCCGGAGCCGTTCGGGCCCATGATGGCGTGGACTTCACCGGGGTTGATGGTGAGGTTCAGGCCTTTGAGGATTTCGCGGCCGGGGATCTGGGCGTGGAGGTCTTTAATTTCGAGGGACATGGAAAGGGATGAGAGATGGGGGATGAGGGATTATTTTGCGGCGCAGGCATCGCAGGTGCCATGGATGGCGAGGTCGGTGCGGGTGACGCGGGTGCCTTTCGGGAGGTTCCAGAACTTGGCGGGGTCGAAATCGGTGGCGGGATGCGCGTCGATGACCTTGCCGCAGGTTTCGCAGTGGAAATGGACGTGTTCGTGCAGATTGGCGCAGTAGCGGGATTGGCCACGCTCGAGGTGGACGAGCTTGATCAGGCCGTGTGAGGTGAGGTGCTCGAGGCAGTTGTAAACCGTGGCAAGCGACATGCCCGGGCTGCGGCTTTTCACACGGTTCAGGATATCGTAGGCCGTCGGGTGATCGGTGGAGGCGGCGAGGACGTCGAAGACCTCGCGACGGTGAGGCGTGAGGCGCACATCGGCCCCGAGGACGGCCATGCGGCATTCGAGGCCGGTGGGCTTCGAAGGGGCACGGGGGGAGGTAACGGAGGGTGGCATGACGGATCCGGCTTTAGAATTGGAATGATTCTAAAGCAAGGCGGAAGATGTGACGAGGGGCGTGGAGCCGGGAGGAGATCGGTCTAATCAGCCCGATCGGACCGATCATTCGCCCTCGGACAGCCGCTGCCGGGCCGTTTTGAGGGCCTGGAGGGTCCAAATGACCGGGTAAAGCCGCTCGTGATACCATAGCCGGGCGAAGTAAAGACCGATGGGAGCGCTGGGGAAGTGGGTGCCGTGGCGGGTGGCTGCGAGAAGCCAATCGAGCGAAGAGCGGAGGGCGGAGGGCGAAGAGCCGGAAAGGCAGAGCGCGTGCAGAGCCACGGCGGTTTCTTCGAGGCTCGCGGGGCTGGCGGGATCGCCACCGAAGGAGCCGTCGGGCTTTTGGGCGGTTTGGAGGTATTCGAGGCCGTTTTGGATCAACGCATGAGCCAAGGTGGAAAGCATATCGCTACCGAGAAGGTGGTTCATTACCTGCGCCGTGCCGTAGACAGGGTTCATCTCGTCGGGCGTGTGTTCGTTGCCGAACCAGAGCGGGTGCCAAGAGCCGTTGGCGGCTTGGGTTTTCTCCAAGTAGGCCAAAGCCCGCTCGGTAATTGCGACGATGCGCTTTTGGAGATCGGTAGGCAGCTGCTCCATCCACGTCCACCAAGCGAGGAGGGCGTGGGCGGTGATTTCGGGCGTGGAGCGATCAAAGGGCAACGCGCCCCAGCCTCGGCAGAAGGTCGGGATGCCGCCGTCGCGGTTTTGGAGGTCCAAAAGCCAGTGGATGGCGGGGATGACGTTCATTTCCACCACAGAGGACACAGAGAGGCACAGAGTTTCATTTTTAGGATCCTCTGTGTTGCTCGGTGCCCTCTGTGGTGAATCCGAAACGAGTTGTCTCAAAACAATGAGCGCACTCGACGTGTCATCGGCATCGGGCACGCCGCCGGGGAGATCGGTCCAGGCCCAGCCGCCGGGGGCGGCGTTGGTGAAGGGATGCACCTCGCGGTATTGCTGGGCGAGGAGCCAGGTTCGTAGTTCGGGCTTGAGCCCGTTTTCGTCGGACGGGCTGAAGCCCAAACTACAAGCCCGCACCGAGAGCGTGGTGCCCCAGGTGGCGAGATTGGTGTCGATGGGCCAACTGCCATCTTCGCGCATGCTGCGGCGGAGGAACTCGACGGCAAGCGGCAGGCAGGGATGATCGAGATCCCCGGCACCGGCGAGGGCCATGGTGACGAAACTGGTGAGCGGCGTGGCCTCTAAGTAGCCGCCGCTGGAGGGTTGCAGCGTTTTCAGCATCGGCCGCACGCGTTTCCACGCGAACGCCCGTAGCCAGCGCAGCGGATTCCACCATGCAGGCGGGGCTTTTTGAAAACGGACGTGCCC
>JBEIGR010000500.1:0-4421 GCA_040381795.1 Verrucomicrobiaceae bacterium
CCAAACGCGGCCAACGTCGCGATGGTCGCGAGGTGCGGCTGGCCGATGAACTGCCTTCTCGCGATCAAAGCCTCATCCTCGGCGGCGTGGCCAATCGCGGTGCCCGCGAAGCCATCGCAAGGCATCTGATCGAGCTCGGCCGCGTGGAGGGCGTGGACTTTTTGCTCGTCGCGTAAAGGCAATGCGGCGCAACCCACGGGAGCCAGGGCTTGCCAGCCGCCAAGAATCTTGCAGGTTCAAACCGATGAACTCTCCCCTCTCTCGCCGAACCTTTCTCCGTTCTTCTGGAGTCTCGCTCGCCCTGCCGTTTCTCGATGCCATGTGGGGAAGACGGGCGCTCGCCGCCGAGGCCGTGCCGCCCAAGCGGCTCGTGACAATTTGCGCGTCGCTTGGCATTTACGGGCCGGATTTCTTTCCGGCGGAGAGTGGCGATGCCTACACGCCAACGCCGTATTTGAAGAGGATCGAGGCGCATCGGAAGGACTTCACCGTCTTCTCGAACCTCAGTCATCCAGATCAAAATGGACGCGATGGGCATGCCTCGGAATTGACCTGGCTCACCGGCGCACGGCATCCGGGGTTGGGTGGGTTTCGCAACACCATTTCGCTCGATCAGTTCATCGCGGAGAAGATCGGTTTTGAAACACGCTACCCGTCACTGCAGTTCAACACCGGCGGTGGTGGCAGCCAGAGCTACACTCGCAGCGGCGTCATGATCCCGGCGGAGTCGAAACCCTCGAAAATCTTCGCCAAGCTCTTCCTCGACGGCAGCGCCGCAGAGATCCAGCAGCAGATGCGCAAGCTCAAGGAAGGCCGCAGCATCATGGACACCGTGGGCGAGGAGGCCAAGCGGCTGGAGAAGCGCTTCGGCAGCGCGGATCGCGATAAGCTCGACGAATATTTTACTTCGGTGCGCGAGATGGAGCAGCGCCTGCAAAAAGCCGAGGCCTGGGTGCAGAAACCGAAGCCCAAGGTCGAAGCGCAGTCGCCGAAGGACCTCCAAGACGAGAAAGACCTCATCGGACGCATGAATCTCCTCTTTGACCTCATCCCGCTCGCTTTCCAAACCGACAGCACGCGTGCCATCACCATGCTCGTTCAGGGGCGCGGTGATGTGCCCACCATCCCAGGCGTCAAAGCGGATCATCATAACCTCTCCCACCACGGTCAGGACCCCGAAAAGATCGCGCAGCTTCGTCTCATCGAAACCGCGCAGCTTGCTGCACTCGGCACCTTGATGACGAAGCTCAAAGCGAAGCAAGAAGGCTCCAAATCCCTGCTCGACAGCACCGCCGTGCTGTACGGCAGCAATCTCGGCAACGCGAACTCGCACGATTGGCACAACCTGCCGCTCCTGCTCGCGGGTGGCGGCTTCAAGCATGGCAAACACCACACCGGCGACGCGAAGAACAACACACCGATGAGCAATCTCTTCGTCCGCCTCATGCAAAACATGGGCATCGAGACCGACGCCTTCGGCAGCAGCACGGGCGTCTTGGCGATTTGAGTTCTAAGCCGTCATGAGTTCTACCCCAAAGCTTAGCATTCTTGAAAACCTGGTGCTGCGCCCCGGATTGTATTGGGGAAACAGCGACAATCATTTTCAGAGTTTGATGGCATTTTTGGCGGGCATCAACATCGCAAGAAATCCGCTGCTTTCAGACGAAGCGCAGCAGGAACTAGATCATCTAATTCCAGACGGCTTTACCGAGTTTGTTCGACAACGTCTTGGCCGGTCGATGCCGAACACTGGTGTTGAATGGGCACATTTGATCGAAAGTAAAACCTCGTCAGGCGATGAAGCAATCAGGTTACTCGCTAGCTTGTTGGATGAGTTCAAGAAGTATGCTGGTGCGTTGGCGATTTGAGCGAAATCACGCCCTCGCTACCGGAATCAGCCAAGAAGCCTTCCTTGCTCGAGCCACCGTGCAGCTATGAAGCGCATTTCCATCATCGACTCCCACACCGGCGGCGAGCCCACGCGTGTCGTGCTCAGCGGGGTGACGGCGGATGAGCTCGAAACGTATCGCCGGGCGATCATCTGCGAGCCGCGCGGGCATGAAGTCATCGTCGGCGCGTTGCTCGTGCAGCCGAAAGACGCGAGTTGTGCTGCGGGCGTGATTTTCTTCAACAACGTCGGCCTCCTCGGCATGTGCGGGCATGGCATGATCGGCCTCATCGCGACGCTGAAGCACCTCGGACGCTTGTCGGCGGGTGAGCATCGCGTGGAGACGCCGGTGGGCGTGGTGACGGCGGTTTTGGATGAGAGTGGCCGCGTGAGCATTCGCAATGTGCCGTCGTATCGACAGGCAAAGGGCGTCAAAGCTGGTGGCGTGAGTGGAGATGTCGCTTGGGGCGGAAATTGGTTCTTTCTCGTGTCGGATCATGGCCTTGATCTCACGCTGAAAAACGTTTCACAGCTCGCGCAGGCCAGTTTGGCGATGCGCGAGGCCGTTCGAGCGGCTGGATACCCGGAAGTCGATCACGTCGAGCTATTTGGTCCGCCGCAAGATGTCGCGAATCACAGCCGGAACTTCGTTTTGTGCCCTGGAGGCGAGTATGACCGCTCACCCTGCGGCACGGGCACGAGCGCGAAGCTCGCGTGTCTTGCTGCGGATGGAAAACTCGCTCCCGGCGAGGTTTGGCGGCAGGAAAGCATCCTCGGCAGTGTGTTTGAAGGCAGCTACCAAAATGGCGAAGGCGGCATCATCCCCACGATCACCGGAGAAGCCTTCATCACGGCGGAGACGACATTGATCCTCGATCCGGCGGACCCATTTCAATTCGGCATCGCATGAAATCGCTTCTTTTCCTCACTTTGACCCTTTCGGCCTTCGCGGCCGACTTTGAGGCTGCGCTTAGTTTTCCCAAGCGCACCGAGAACAAGGTGTTTCGCGACCGTGTGCAGGCAAACTGGCTGCCGGATGGCAAAACGTTCTGGTATCGTGTGCAAACAGCGCCGGGGAAGTCCGAGTTTGTGTTGATCGACGCCACCAACGGCAGCCGCAAAACGGCCGCGACGCTCAAAGAGCTCGGTTTGCCGGAGAAAGAAGCCGCGAAGACCTCCACGATGAAAATCGAGCTGCGACGCACACGGCGCACCGGCGAGTCATCGGGGCTGAAGTTCATCAACCAGCTCGACGAGGACGTGGAGCTCTACTGGATCAACCAGGAAGGTGAGCACACGCGTTATGGCGGCGTTCGCGCAGGCTCGGAGCGCGAGCAGCACACCTTTGACGGCCACGTCTGGCTCATCACCAGCCGCACGGGCGAGCACCTCGCCGTCGTGGAGGGCGCGTCGCAGCCGCAGACCTTCATCATCGATGGAAAAGGCATCTCGAAGGCCAAAACGGAGGCTGCAAAGAAACCCGAGCGTGGTTTTCGCTCGCCGGATGGCTCGTGCGTCGTCTTCACCAAGGCGGACAAGGTGGAGCGGCGAAAGGTGACGATCGTCGAATCAACGCCGAACGACAGCGTGCAGCCGAAGTTGAAAGTCATCGACTACATCAAGCCCGGCGATCCGCTGCCGAAGCCGCAGTGGGTGATCGAGAAGAGCGATGGTTCGAAGATTCGTGTGCCGCGTGACCTTTACGAGAATCCCTTCACCGAAAGCGGTGAACTGGATGCCGTGTGGGCACCGGACAGCAGCGAGTTTTACTTCAACTACAACCAGCGCGGCCATCAGCTCTACCGCATCCTCGCGGTCAATGCGAAGACGGGCGCGGTGCGTGTCGTCGTCGAAGAGACATCGAAGACCTTCATCCACTACTCCGGCAAAAGCTGGCGTCACTGGCTGCACAGCAGCGGCGAACTCATCTGTATGAGCGAGCGTGATGGCTGGTGCCATCTCTACCTTTACGATGCGAAAAAAGGCATGCCGAAGCATCAAATCACCAAGGGCGCATGGCCCGTGCGGGAGGTTTTGCACGTGAATGAGGCCAAGAAGGAGATCTGGTTTCTCGCGAGCGGCTTGCGGGCAAAGGAAGACCCCTATCATGAGCATCTCTGCCGCGTGAATTTCGACGGCAGCGGCTTCCAGCAGCTCACTGAGGGTGATGGCAACCACCGCATCGAGTTCTCGCCGAACCGCAAGTTTTTCATCGATACATGGTCGCGTGCGGACAAGCCGCCGGTGATGGAGCTGCGCCGCAGCCGCGATGGCGGGCTGGTATGCGAATTGGAGAAGGCGGAGGTCTCCGCGCTGCTCGCCGCAGGCTGGACGATGCCGGAGCGCTTCGTGGCGAAGGGACGCGATGGCCAAACAGACATCCACGGCGTGATCGTGAAGCCCTCGAACTTCGATCCGGCAAAGAAGTATCCCATCGTGGAGAACATTTATGCTGGTCCGCATGGTTCGTTTGCGCCGAAGGAATTCAGCCGGTTGATGGGGCATCATGTGATCGCCGAGCTTGGCTTCATCG
>JBEIGR010000501.1:0-4416 GCA_040381795.1 Verrucomicrobiaceae bacterium
CGCGGGGAGTTTGCGGGTGCCGAGTTCGTCAGCGCGGATGATTTGGCCGTAGAGCCAGACGCGGACGAAGCCCTGCGATTGCAGAAACGCAGCGAAATCGGCGGTGACGGCGTTTTTTGGCACGGGAACGGGAAAGAGGATGAGCGCCTGTTTATCGGCGTAAGCGCTCAAGAGCTCGCGCACGATGCTTTCGGGCGTTTCGGGGCGCACGGGGCGTTTGCAGCCGGGGCAGGTGGCCTCGGCGAGACGCGGGAAGATCATTTTGAGGTAGTCATTGATCTCCGTGATCGTACCGACGGTGCTGCGCGTGCTGCGCATGTTGTTGACCTGCTCGATGGCGATGGCTGGCGGGATGCCTTCGATCGAATCGACCTTCGGCTTGTCCATGCGCTCGAAGAATTGCCGCGTGTATGGCGAAAAGGTCTCCACATAGCGCCGTTGGCCTTCCGCGTAGATGGTATCAAAGGCGAGCGATGACTTTCCGGAGCCGCTGGGGCCGGTGATGACGCTCAACTGGCCGAGCGGCAGGTCGAGATCGATGCCCTTCAGGTTGTTCTGCCGTGCACCGCGAATACGGATGGTGTCGGCGATGAGTTTGCGGGCGGTTTTCTTCGGCATGGGGATGGCGACGCTAGCGAGACGCTCCACGCGGGCAAATGCGCGCTGGAAAATGAAAGTGCGACGGAGCTGAATCCGTGACCATTATAATAGCGTAAGCGGCGGCTCCAGGTTCAGGCCTGGAGAGCTGCCACCAGCATGGTCCACAGAGTGACCACGACAAAGACAACGCGGCAAAAAATGGATCCGGCGCGGTAGCCACGAACGATTCGCAGCAACAAGCCAGCGCCAATCGAGAAGAAAATGCTCCAAAGGAGACCTATCAGTAGGGTCGAAGAGAATGTCCGGATGCCTCCCCAAACCCAACCTTGCGCGCCCATGTACAGTGACCAAGCCATCCCCAGTAAGGACAAGAGAGCTGCGGCACCTAAGGACACCATCAATCCGAAGCAAAACAGGTCCAAAATACCCGGTGGGCCAGCATCGAACGTCTGTTGGCTAGCCTCTCCTGTTTGGGAACTCAGATCATCATCGGGAACCATCTTCAAAACTTCGGCCGCCCTCGCTAAGCAAGCATCATCGACAGCGACGATGCAGCCACCGAGTGCCATATCTCCGTAGACGTGAGCGGCATTTTCACCCCATACATAGGCAGGCACATCGGAGGCACATAGCATTCCCGCAAGCACATGAGCCTCGTGAGGGGCCAGATGACGCCGGAAGATCGTAAGCATGCGCGATTAGAACGGAACCCGCTCGAACTGCCAAGCATTGTTTTGCTGCCATGGACGCCACAAATGCGGATGCGGCTCTGCGCAAGCCGGTCTATGAGCGGTCATGAATCGTTTCGAGTTTGCGACAGCGCAGAGGATCGTTTTCGGACGCGGTGTGGTGTCCGAGTTGGAAGGCTTGTGCGCGGGTTTTGGGTCGCGCGTGCTGCTGGTGACGGGAAGTGATCCGAATCGCTTTTCAATGCTGCCCGAGGCAAAGCGCTTCGCCGTCCCCGGGGAGCCCACGGTGGGCGATGTGGCGCGTGGCGTGGCTTTGGCGAAAGGCGTGGACGTGGTGGTGGCCCTCGGTGGCGGCAGTGTGATCGATGCGGGCAAGGCCATCGCGGCGATGGCGACGCAGCCGGGCGATTTGATGCGCTACATCGAGGTCATCGGCGAAGGCAAGGCACTGGATGCGGCTCCGCTGCCGTTCATCGCCGTGCCGACGACGGCTGGCACAGGCGCGGAAGCCACGCGAAATGCGGTGATTGCCAGCGAGGCCCATCGCGTGAAAGCCAGCCTGCGGCATGTGAGCATGCTGCCGCGTGTGGCGCTGATCGATCCCGAACTGGCTCGCGGCGTGCCACCCCCCGTGACCGCCGCGAGCGGGATGGATGCGCTCACGCAATGCCTGGAAGCTTTCGTGTGCTCCCGAGCCCAGCCGATGACAGATGCGCTTTGTGTGGATGGAATCCAACGGGCGGTGAGATCGCTTGAAAAGGCCTTTCGCGATGGAAATGATCTCGACGCCCGCGAGGACATGGCGCTGTGCGCTCTTTACAGTGGCATGGCGCTGGCGAATGCAGGCCTCGGTGCCGTGCATGGCTTCGCTGCGCCGATTGGCGGGATGTTTCCTGCGCCGCATGGCGCGGTGTGCGCGGCGCTGCTGGCCCCTGTTTGGGCGGCGAATGCGAAGCGGGTATCGAATCGCGAGAAGTTTGATCGCGTGGATGAACTGCTCGGCGGCGATTCGGTAGTGTGGCTGCGTGAGATGACGAGCCGTCTCGGCATTCCAAAGCTGAGTGCCTGGGGCCTTAGCGATGGCGATCTGGATGAAATCGCCCGCAAAGCCGCCGCAGCGAGCAGCATGAAGGCGAATCCGGTGGTGCTTGGGCATGACGAGTTGGTGGGGATTTTGGCGGAGGCTTTGTGATTCGCGAAGCGTTCTCGGAGCGCGGCGCTTCAGCGCACGCTTTCGTGCGTCATTTGATCCACACCGGTTCAAACGCGTCCTCCACGTGCAAACGATCCGTTTTGAATCGGTAAATGGCCTTCACCATGGCGGGTGCGGTCTCACGCTCAAACCAGCCGGCCGAGCACCACGGATAGTCCTTGGCGTGAGTCACCAGCCCATGCTTCACCGGATTGTTGTGCGTGTAGTTCAGCCTCGCCAAGTAAGACGTGCGATGCGTGAGCAAGGTCTCCCAGTAGTTGTGCCATACCTGACGGTCGGGAGTGTGGTCGAGTTTGTTGACCCAGCGAGCGAGTGGTCCATGCAGCGCACGGATCAGCGATGAAAGTGTTTCGGCGTCGCTGGTGTTGGAAGGTGACTTGGCGACGAAGTGGTAATGATTGGAGAAGACAGCCCAAGCTTCGAGTCTCCAGCCGAAGTCATGAGTGACGGTCAGCAAGCCTCGATGAAGTACTTCCAAGCGGGCTGGATCACAGAAATGGTGCTCTTTTTGGTAGGTGGAGGCGGTAACGAAATAGATGCCGGGCGCATCCAGCAGATGCGTGGGCGCGTGCGGCCAGGGTGGAGGCTGGTCGGGGCGGCGAGGCATGGCGGGAAGGATTGGTTGGTGGGACGGGACGGCAAGCGATGTTTCGGTGCCCTGGGGTGGGACGAGAGCGGCGCTGAAGACGCCGCAGTCCGGGGACGCTGTCGCGTGAAAGTTGACGCTGGGACGGGGCGCTTATAGAGGCCCTTTCTCGACCATGAAATCCTTCCGCCTCAAACGCCTCTTCAATGCCAAGTCCAACCGTTGCTTCGATGTGGCGGTGGATCATGGCTTCTTCAACCAGCCGGGCTTTCTCCAAGGCATCGAGGACATGCGAACCGTGGTGCAGACGCTCGTGGACGCAGCCCCGGATGCCATCCAGCTCACGCTGGGCATGGCGCGGCATTTGCAGGAGATCCCTGGACGCCACAAGCCAAGCCTCGTGCTACGCACGGACGTGGCGAACATCTACGGCAGGACGCTGCCAGAGAACCGCCGCTTCAGCCTCATGATCGAGGACTGCATACTGCAGGCGGTGCGCTACGATGCCTCATGCGTGTGCGTGAATCTTTTCCAAATTCCAGGCGCCCCCGAAGTGCATGCGGAGTGCGTGGAAAACATCCTCAAGCTCAAGCCGCAGGCCGATTACTACGGCATGCCGATGATGGTGGAGCCGTTGGTGTTCCAGCCGAATGAAAAAGCCGGTGGCTACATGGTGAATGGCGATGAGACGGCCATCACCTACCTCGTGCGTCAGGCCGTGGAGCTGGGCGCGGACATCATCAAGGCGGATCCGACGGACGATGTGAGCCGTTACCACAAAGTGATCGAAGCAGCCTCCGGCATCCCAGTGCTGGTGCGTGGCGGTGGCCGCGTGAGTGATCGCGAGATCCTCGAACGCACGCAGGGACTGCTCCAGCAAGGTGCGGCGGGCATCGTGTATGGTCGCAATGTGATCCAGCATCCGAATCCGAAGGGCATCACGCGGGCGCTGATGGCGATGGTGCATGATGGTGCGGGCGTCGATGAGGCTTTGAAGCTCATCTGAGGCCGCGAAGGCACAAAAAAGCCGCAGCGCACTTTCGCACGCTGCGGCTTCGGGATGGATTTGATTAGAACACCTCGACGCCTTCGACCTTCTGGCCGGGGATGGCGATGGGGTACCAGCCTTCAGCGTTCGGTTTGACCGGCGGCTCGCTCTCAGCGGTGATGATGGCGGGCATGTGCTGCACTTTGGAGTTGAGCGCCTGATCCCAGGTGATCTCCTGGCCGCTGTAGGTGGCCATGCGGCCGAGGACGGCGGTCATGGTGCTCTCAGCGCCGTAGTAGGCGTTGTTGATGGGCGTGTTGTTGAGGATGGCAGCCTGGAG
>JBEIGR010000502.1:0-4404 GCA_040381795.1 Verrucomicrobiaceae bacterium
CGGTCGGCGTTGTTGAGCATGCCTTCGACGAGGTCGCTGGCAGGCGCGAGGTCCTTCAGGCCCTGCTGATACTGGATGCCGATGGCATCGCAGCCGAACTCATCGGCGAGACGAAGCGCGGCGATGTACATTTTGCACTGGAGCAGCACCTGGGACTCGGTGAGCTGCGTGGCCTCATCGGTGCCGAGCTGCATTTGCAGGCCTTTGCGTTTCAGCCAGGTCAAAACAGCGGCGGCATCGGCATCGCTCACTTCACGCATGGCGGCGTAGAGCGTGGACTGGCTGAGGCGCTCCTTGAAGCAGCCGGTGGCGTGCAGTAGATCATCGGGGATGATGGCGTTGAACATGCCCATGCAGCCTTCATCGAAGACGCCGAGGATGGCCTTCTGCGAGCGGAAACGGCGGCCGAAGTCGCGCCCGAGGCGCTCGTCCTCAGCGGGGAGTTTCAATTGGGCGAGATCGCGGACGTGCGATTGATCGTGGGTGACGCGGCCGGTTTCGAGCCACTCGCGGAGGCCGTTTTGAAAAAACGCATCGGTGAAGGTCTCGCTCCAGAGCGTGGAGTAGGTGACGCCGGCCTTGGTGAGCGAGGCGTTGAGGTTCAAAAGGCCGACGAGGCCGGGCCACTGGCCGTTCCAATTTGCCACGGTGAGGATCGGGCCGCAGTGCGTGGTCAATCCGGCCAGCACATGATGCGAATACTGCCACACGGCCTCGGCGACGATGAGCGGCGCATCCGGCGGGATGCTGCGGAAGACCTCAATGCCCTCCCGCTGGCTGGCGATGAAGCCGTGCTTCTTTTTCGCATCGTAGGAGTGCGCCCGCTTGATGATGCGGCCCTCGGCTTTGAACGCAGCGGCAAGAGCCTCTTCCATGGCTTTTTGGGCGGGCCAGCAGGTTTGATTGGCGGAAAGGCGCAGATCGCCGCTGGCGACGAGGTAGATGGGTTGGCTCATAGTAGTGCGCCCAGAGTGCCGCAAACCGTGGCTGCTTCACAAGGCGGAAGCTGTGCCGTGATTTGCTGTGAAGATGACGATTCTTGACGAAGGCGTCAGATGCTGTCGGGATCGACGCCGAGTTCGCGGAGCTTCGCGGCGAGGGCGGTGGCACGTTTGGACTCTGCAGTAGCGCGTTTGGATTCTGCGGTGGCACGTTTGGACTCCTCCGCAGCGCGCTCCTGACCGGTGAGGAGAATGTTTCCATCCACACCGCACCCGCGCAGCCAGGTGCAGGACATGCCCTCAAAGGTGCCTTCCCACAGCCTCACGCCGAGTCCGAGGCTGCCAAGCATCACGGGATCACCCTCCAGGAGACGGCGGCTGGTGGAATTCAGCGCATGGGCAGTGAGCGGATGTTCGCCGAGGCATCGCTGAGGGTCATAAACGATGTACCAAGGCACGCCGATTTGCTGGTAATTGCGCAGCTTGGTATCAAGTTCGCCGCCCTTGGTGTTGGAGACGATTTCGATGACGACATCGGGTGGCTTGCCATCGTAGGTCCAGGCAAAGTAAGCGCGGTGATCCTTCTCCCATGGATCTGCATGCGGCTCGACGTGCGTCTTGACCAACACATCAGGCACAATCGGAGGGCGATTGAGAGCCACATAGACGCCCACATTGGCCATCGCCAAAAAGGGGAAGCCTGGCTGCCAGGAGGTATGGATGGATTCCGTGAGCAGCCGCATTTGTTTTTCGGAAAAAATGTTGCCCACAGGCGTGCCGTCCTCAGTGATGAGATGGGAGACATCGGGGCGCGGCGGCAACTCCCAGTCGGCGATGTCTTCGGGCGGGTTGGTAGTGCTGGTGAGCATGCGCGGATATTACCTCTCCACTTTCGCCGCCGCAAGGATTGTGTCGCCGAGGGCTTCTTGACAGGCACGGGCAATGCAGCGGACGGTACAAGATGTCTCCACGCGCCCTCGGTTTCATTTTGTTCTTCGCCACGCTTCTCCTTTACGTCGCGGCGACGGTGATCGCGGACAGGCCGGACCTGATCTGGGATGAGGCGAGGTACAAGTTGTTTGCCACGAGCCTCACGCATGGGACTTACTGCACGCCGGAGAAGCCGGATGTCATCAACGGGCCTGGTTATCCGCTCGTTTTGGCACCGCTGATCGCCGCCGGAGCGCCGTTGATCGTGCTGCGAGGCCTGAATGCCGTTTTCATGGCGCTGGCGGTGCTTTTCACCTTCCGGGCTGTTTGGCCGTATGCGGGCAAAAAATGGGCGCTGGGCGTTTCGCTGCTCACCGCGCTGCATCCGAGCCTGCTACGGGTGGGGCCGTATTTGATGACGGAGGCGCTTTCGCTGGCCTGCATCGCTGGATTTGCCTGGTCCTTCACGGCAGCGCTGCGGAGCGAACGATGGAGCTGGGGACCGATCATCGCCGCAGGCTTCGCCTTGGGCTGGCTGACGCTCACGCGGGTGTTCTTTGGCAATGTGATCATGGCCGCGACGTGCTTTCTCGTGCTGATGCTGATGTGGAAAAGCATTCGCGGCCGGGTGCTGCGTGCGTTGGCCGTGCTGGCGCTGGCTTTCGCGATGTGCGTGCCTTGGCTGGCCTACACGAAATCATGGACGGGCGAGACGTTGTGCTGGTCCACCAACGCCGGTGAGCTGCTCTATTGGGCCACCAGCACCCACGAAGGCGAAAACGGCCATTGGTTCTCGGAGGAGGACTCGCAAAACAAGCCCGAACTCGTCGCCAATGGCCATCGCGATTTCTACAAGGCCCACTACTACCTTCCCGTGAAGGAGCGTGAAGCTGCTTTCAAAAAGAAGGCGATGGAAAACCTCCGCGCGAACCCCAAAGGCGTGCTCAAAAACTGGATCTGCAACTGGGGTCGTCTCATCGTCGGTTTTCCACGCAGTTACTATCCCGAGGAGCTTCTCATGCTCGTCTTGGTGGCGGTGAATGGGCCCATCGTGCTCGCTCTGCTGCTGGCGCTCGTGGGGGCCTGGCGAAACCGCCGAAAACTGCCCGTCGAGCTGCTTTTGCTCGGCCTGCTGACCTTCATTTACCTCGGCGGCACCAGTCTTCTGCCCGGACTGCCACGTTACACCATCGTGGTTTGGCCTTGGATCGGCCTGTGCATGGCGGACGTGCTGTCCAAAGGATTTCGCATCGGCCTGAACTGGGAGAAATGAAGGTGTGCGGAAGTGCTGTGTATGGGCCCGCCGAGGCGGCGAGTGACTGGGGAAACGTTGGGGTTTGCACCCAAATCACGGGGAGTTAAGGAGCAATTTCATCTCAAATTTGATAAAAGTGACGCGAACTAGCCGCAAATAAGATAATTTTCATAAATACGGCTTGCCTATGATAAGCCTGGGTTTATCATGGTAATTATGAAGTTGGTCACAAATTCAGCCTCCCGCCCCTCCAAAGTCCTCGTCTGCTTCGGCACCCGCCCGGAACTCATCAAGTTTGCGCCCATGATCAAGGCACTGGAAAACCGGGGTGCTGGACTGGTCACGGTGAACTCCGGCCAGCACACCGACCTGCTCCTGCCGCTGTTTGACCTCTTCAAGATCCGCCCCACGCACAACCTCGACGCGATGCGCCCCGGCCAGAGCCTGAACATGCTCGGCAGCCGCCTTCTGGAGCAGCTCGATCCGGTCATGGAAGCCGAAAAGCCCGATTTGGTCCTCGTGCAGGGCGATACCGCCACGGCGGTGATGAGCTCGATGGCCGCCTTCAATCGCAAAATCCCCGTCGGGCACCTGGAAGCCGGTTTGCGCTCTGGAAACCCGCTCAGCCCCTTCCCCGAGGAAATGAACCGCCGCCTCGTCGGCCAGATCGCCGCCTACCATTTCGCCGCCACGGAGCGGAACCGCCGCACGCTGCTCGATGAAGGTGTTTCGCCAGATTCGATCCACATGGTCGGCAACACCGTCGTCGATGCCCTGCGCCAGACGCTTTCCAGCACGAAGCCAGGCGAAACGGTGGCCGAGATGCAGCAGTGGGCCGCTGGCAAGCGCCTCGTGCTCGTCACCACGCACCGCCGGGAGAATTTCGGCGAAACGATGAGCCACCACCTCCGGGCACTGCGCGAGTTCATCGAGAGCCAGCCGGATCTTTGCATGATTTTCCCGGTTCACCCGAATCCGAATGTCCGCGCCGCCGTCGCCGCCGAACTCGACCAGCATCCGCGCATCCGCCTGACCGATCCGATGGGCTACCGCGACTTCGTTCACCTGCTCGGCGATGCCTGGCTGATCGTCAGCGACTCCGGCGGCATCCAGGAAGAAGCCACGGCGCTCGGCAAACCGATGATCGTGCTCCGCGAGAACACCGAACGTCCCGAAGCCGTCGAGTGCGGCGTAGCCCGTCTCGTCGGTGAAGCGCCTGACCGGCTCCGTGAGATGCGGCGCACCTCCGTGACCGCTGCCGCGTGGTTCACAGACGCC
>JBEIGR010000503.1:0-4398 GCA_040381795.1 Verrucomicrobiaceae bacterium
GTGGCGCGGGTGGTGGCAGTCAGAATGCCGAGGAAGATCAAAAAGCGCACCCACTTCGATTGGGCGAAAAAGCCTTCCAAATCGCCGCTGTGGCCAAAAAGCACACGGGAGCCGACGATGAGCATCAGCAGGCCAAAACCGCTGATGTAGAGCAGATGCTCGATGGAGACATGTTGCAGGTAGTGGAAGGGCGAGAGCACGAGGCCGAGCCAACCCATCACCAGGGCCCAAAACAAGCCCGTGGTGAGTGATCCTGCCTGTCGTGGCCTCCAGCGCACCTCGATGAGCAGATAACCTGCCGCCACGATCGCTCGCAGGGCATACCCGACGGCCACCAGGCCATGCGCTTCGAGGAAAAAGCTGCCCACGAGCAAAGCGGCCGCCGCGATGGCTCGCAGGAGCTTCGCTTGGCTCTGCGCCGCCGTTTTGGGATCGCCGAAATCACCGCCGAGCATGCGTGGAAACACAAACGAGCCGATGCCGAGCACCGGCGGGAGCAGCAGGCCTTGGTAAAGCAGCAGCCCGGCGAGCCGAAACCTCGTCACATCCATCTCCGCATGCATCAGCGCCGCGCCGGCGATGCCGCAGGCGAGTCCTGTCAGCGCCAGCAGCATCTGCGGCGGTGGAGCCTCCTTCCGAAAACGAACCACCCGGATGATCAGGCAAAGCATCAACGAGCCGAGCTGAGCGATGAAGAAGCCATCGCCCCACGCAAGCTGCTGCATAAGATGGCTCGCTCCGCAGGCGAGATGCAGGGCAAAGAGCCAGCCCAGCTCCAGCGGCGTGAGTTTCGGTGCCGTGGCCATGCGTGGTCCTGCGGTGCCGAGGAAGCCCACGACGAAGGCACCGCCAAACGCCTCGATCATGATCCGGGCGTGAACGAGGTTCGGATAGAACGCCAACTGCTGCGCATAAAACAACGACCACAACGACACGCCGATCACACTCCACAAAGCGCCGCTGGCAAAGAACACGCGATACGGCTCCGACGCGAGCCAGCGCAGGCCGCTTTGGCGCGGACCTTGGGCTTGGTGATTCTTGTGTTTGCAGGCGGGAAACGAACTCATGCGGCGCTGGCTTGGATGCAGGGCTTAAACATGCACGGATGATTCAACTTACGCTGGAAAGCCGCTCCGCTCATGCTGGCATCGTGTGCGCGAGGTTTGGCACGGACGCACAACCCGGCTGCGAGCTTCGTTTGCACCTCATGACTCCCGCAGACACTTCCGGCACCCTCGCTGAAATGCGCCGTCACTACACGATGGCACAGCTCTAGCGTGATTCGTTGCATGCGAATCCGTTCACGCAGTTCGAGCGATGGCTGGCGGAGGCGGTGGAGGCAAAGCTCATCGAGCCGAATGCGATGATGCTTGCCTCCGCCGATGCCTCTGGAAGTCCGCTGGTGCGGAAGGTGCTGTTGAAGTCGCTCGACGAGCGGGGCTTGGTGTTTTTCACGAACCTCGAAAGCCGGAAGGCGGCGCACATCGCGGTGAATCCGGAGGTTTCGCTGCTCTTTCCCTAGTTGGCGCTGGGGCGTCAGGTGATCGTGACGGGCACGGTGGAGCGTGTTTCGATGACGGAGACGCTGAAATACTTCCTCACCCGTCCTCGCGAGAGCCAGATCGCCGCCTGGGCCTCGCGGCAAAGCCAGGCGATCTCATCGAGAAAGCTGCTGGAGATGGAATGGGCGAAGCGGAAGCAGAAATTCAGCGCGGGCGAAGTGCCACTGCCTTCCTTTTGGGGCGGCTTTCGAGTGAGGCCGCGAACGATCGAGTTCTGGCAAGGCGGCCCGCATCGCCTGCACGACCGCTTCCAGTTTGAACGCACGGAAAACGGCGCGTGGATGCTGGAGCGGCTGGGACCGTGAGGGAGGTTACTTCTACTTTGGTATCTTTGATTTGGTTGGCCGAAAAAAACGAAAGTGTTCCGAAAAAGGAGGGAGCCCCGAGGCAAAATCTGTTTTTTCGCCTTTTTTCGTTCCTTTCGGCTACCTGTCTTGGAAACCTACCAAAGTAGAATTACTTCTTGTCGAGTTCCTTCTCCGCGAAGGTGAGGATGCGTCCGACGGATTCGGCGTCCTGCGCGGCTTTGGCGGTTTCGAAGGCTTCCTTGGCCTTCAGCATGCGGCGCATGACGGGGATGGAGATGATCTCTTGCGCCCGCTCTTTGACGGTCTCAAAGCGGGATTGCAGGGCGTCGAGATTCGTATCGCCCGGCTCAAAGGTGGAAAAATCAGGCGCGGCGCTGGCTTCTTCGGGTTCGTTGATGCCGGAGTCTTTGATGAGCACATCCAGCGCGGCATCGGCGGAGGCCCATTCGCCGTTTTTGATCATCGTCTCGATTTCCTGACCGCGATAGGCCATGGCCTCGGTGGGTTTTTCGGCGATGGCATCCACGGCAGCGCGAAGTTTGTTGGCCTTGGCTTTGACGCCGGCTTCGAGATCGGAGGATTGGACCACGGCTTTGGAGAGGCTGAGCTTGGCGGCCTTTTTCTGCTGCTCAGGTGTGAGCACATCACGCAGGGCGATCAGCGTGCGGAGCTGGAGCTGTTTTACCTCGCCCTCGGAGGCCAGCACCTTTGTGAGCAAGGCGCTGGCGGCATCGGCGGTGGTGGAGGGATCGCGAAGCATCTGATGCAGCGTCTTTTGCTGCTCTTTGAAGGCGGATTCGACGGATGAACCCTTCTCGCGAGCCTCGCTGACGATGGCGGTCATCTTGGATTCCTGCTCGGTGGTGAGTTCGAGCTCCGGTTTGATCTTCTGAATGATTTCTGGGGAGAGCAGGCCGGCCTTGAGCAGGTCTTCAGGAGCGGCAAAGGCCGTGGCGGCGGTCAGGAGGAGGGTGAGGGCGAGGTGTTTCATGGCAGGTGGATGGTGAGGTGAGTGGGAAGGAGAAAATCAGTCGAAGGCGCATCGAGGCTGGCGAAAAGCTCTCGCGGCTCCGAATCGAGCAGCGGCGGAAAATCGGCCAAACTGGGCTTTTCCTGCGGCAGGAGCCAAAAGGCCGCTCCGCAGGCCAAAACGGCCGCGAAGGCCAGTCGAGGTGCCCAGCGAGGTTCGGCGGCGGGCGCACGCAAAAATCGCGGATGCCAGACCGATGCGGCAGGGCATTCGGACTCGCGCAGATGGTCGAAGAGAGGTTTCAGGTCGTCATTCATGGCCGGGGGAGGTTTGCAGCAGCTCGCGGAGGCGGGCTTTGCCACGTTCGTAATGCTGACGCACGGAGCCGAGGCTCACCCGCATGACCTGCGAGGCCTCGTTGAGCGTCAAATCCTGGTAAAAGACAAGGTGCAGCGTCTCCGCCTGCCGAGCGGGCAGTTTTTCGAGCGCGGCCCGGAGCTGCGCGGCCTGCTCGTCCCGCTCGAGCTGCCGCGAGGGCGAGGGATGATGCTCCTCGGTGAAGCTGGCGAGCAGTTTCCCGAGCAGCGATTCGCGAAACCGCGCCCGCCGATGATCCTCCAGCGCCGTGAGCCGGATCACGCCGAACCACCAGGTCTTGAAGGCCGAGCGCCCGTCGAACCGCACCCGGTCCGCCGCGATTTTCAGGTAGGCATTCTGCAAAACGTCCTCCGCACGGCCCGCATCCCCGCCGCAGCAATGGAGAGACCACCCGAAGGCGTCCGGGTGCAGGGATTCGAGGCTGGCGGCGGTGGCACTTTCCATTCATTTGCCCTTTGGGTGACACGGGCGGGCGGATTGTATGACAGGCGGCTCATTTTATCGAGAAAGGAAGAGGAAGGCCGAGGAACCGACTCCCTCTTGAATTTCATTCTCCAGCCCGCTAAACTCGGCACATGAAAATCCTCGAAGACGCTGCCCAGGCTCTTTCCAAAGCTATTGATCCGAGAAAGCTAGCCTCCGTGCATGCCTCAAAATCCACGTCTCAGCGTGTCGAGTCGCTGGTGCAGAAGCTCAAGGACGGCGAGATCAGCAAAGCGGAAAAGACGGAACTCGAACAATACCGGATGCTCAACCAGATCATGTCTTTGGTGAAGGCTCGTGCTCGACTCGCCGCTGCGTCCGCATGAGTCAGCACGTTCCAGCAGCCCTGCGCCGGCAGGTTTGGGACCGTGCCGAGGGACTCTGCGAGTGCTGCCTTCTCCATGAGAGGGGCGATTGGGTAGGATTCCAAATCGAGCACATCCATAGCCGGAAACATGGTGGTCGCACGTTTCTGGCGAACTTGGCTCTGGCCTGCCTCGAATGCAATATCGCGAAAGGCAGCGATCTTGGCTCCATATCGCGGGCGACCGGCACGTTGATCCCTTTTTACCATCCCCGCCGAGACAAGTGGACGGAGCACTTCCGCCTCCAAGGCCACCGCATCCTGCCGCTGACGGCAACTGGGGAAGTCACCTGCCGAATTCTGGGCTTCAATGCTCGATCGCGACTGCTGAAA
>JBEIGR010000504.1:0-4394 GCA_040381795.1 Verrucomicrobiaceae bacterium
AAGGTTTTACTCGGGTGGCAAGATGGTGGCGGAAAATCTGTGGATACGAGTGGACCGTGACCATCGGCCTCAGCTTACGACCCTCCAAATCTCCACTCAGAAACCGCCATCACACCATGAACTCCATCGTGGGCCACGAAGACCCTTCCCATCCCAACTCGTCGGATACGGCGGCGAAAGCAGGGAAAGCTGCTTTTAAAAGTGAATGAGTGTGGATCAATGGCCTTCTGGCCACTTTGGGGGGAGGCGATATTTCTTTTTGGCATCAGTCGTTTAGAGCTGTCTAGTGAATCTCTAGAATTGTATGCCCGACGGAGACCAATCCCACACAGCCTATCACCCTGCCGAAAACAGTGGGCTGTTTCCGGCGACGATGTGGTCGATGATTCAGGTGGGTAAGGATGAGCGTGAGGTGCTGATTGGACTGGAGCGGTTGGCACGGGCCTATTGGCAGCCGTTATATGTTTTTGTCAGGAAACGCGGCGCATCCCATGACGTGGCTTCGGACGAGGTGCAGGGGTTCTTTGAGCATTTGATATCCAAAGATATGCTCAAAAACGTCCAGCGCGGCGAGGTGCGCTTTCGCAGTTTCCTGCTGCGTTGTTTCACGAATTGGCTCGTCAATGAGCATGAGAGGAAAGGTGCAGCAAAGCGCGGTGGAGGTGCGGCTTTTCTGAGAATAGATGACCTGGGTTCCCAGATCGATGAGCCTGCCTTGATCGAGGGGGAATCGCCCGACACGGCTTATGATCAGGGCTGGGCGCGTACCTTGGTGGAGCAGGCGATGAAACGGCTGGAGATGGAACTTCAGCAGCGGGAGAACCGGACGTTTTTGCTCGAATTGCGACAGCGCATCTTTGTCCCCAATGGAGCTGGGCCAGACTGGGAGGAGATGGCTCTGCGCCATGGGATGTCCCACGGTGCGGTGCGCAAGGCCGCGACGGATATACGGAAGCGTTTTGGTGTTCTTTTGCGCACGGAGGTGAGAAGCGTGGTTTCGAATGATGCGGAGGTGGACGATGAGCTTCGCTATCTCATTAACCTTCAGTCGATCGCTGCATGAGTCCCACCCGTCCGCCAAACACCTGCCCTGTGTGCTCCAGCAAGCTCCAGCAGGATGGCACCTGTTTGGTCTGCTTGTTGCAGGAGGGACTCGATGCGGATCACATCACCGGGGAGGCGGATTTGGCACCTGCTCTGCCCTCCCGGTCGATTACTTTGCCTGCTGAATTTGGCGGCTACCGGCTGGTGCGGGAGATCGCCAGCGGCGGGATGGGCATCGTCTATGAGGCGGAGGATTTAAAGCTGCGCCGCGTGGTGGCGATGAAGGTGGTGCGCCATGCGCATTTCACCACCCGTGAGGAGCGGGCGCGCTTCCAGGCAGAGACGCAGGCCGTGGCGCTGCTGGACCACCCAGACATCGTGCCGATCTACGAGAGCGGTGAGCACGACGGCATGCCCTACTACACCATGCGCCTAGCCGAGGGCGGATCACTCGCTGACCGGCTGAAAAAACGGGGCGCGATGCCGGATCGTGAGGCGGCGGCCTTCATGAGCACCATCGCGCGTGCCGTGCAGCATGCGCATGATCACGGCGTGCTGCATCGCGATCTGAAGCCAGCCAACATCCTGCTGGATGCGAGCGGGCGACCGATGCTGACGGACTTTGGGCTGGCGAAGCTGATGGATGCGGATTTGCAGATGACGCACAGCCAGTCCCATCTGGGCACACCGCACTACATGAGCCCGGAACAGGCGGCGGGAAATGTGAAGCAAATCACGACGGTGAGTGATGTGTGGGCGCTGGGCGTGATCCTGTATCAGATGCTGACGGAGCGGCTTCCCTTCCAAGGCGGCAGCGCGGTGGAGGTGATGCGGCGCATCACGCAGGAGGAGCCGGACATCAGCTTCACGGGCAAATCAAAGTCGTCCTCGGGCGCTACGAATGCCTCTAGCGCCTCGGCGGCTTCGCTTCAGCGTCTCCAGCCGGACCTCGCTACTTTGATCCGTCGCTGCTTGGAAAAGCAGCCTGTCCGGCGGCTCATCAGCGCCGGGTTCCTCGCGGACGAATTGGACCGCTTTTTGAGCGGCAGGCCGATTCAATCTCGCGCAGTGGATACGGCCGAGCGGCTGTGGAAGCTGGCGGCACGGCACAAAGCGGCCACGCTGGGCATTCTGGCCACCTCGGCCACGCTCATAGGCGGCACCGTCATCTCGCTCTGGCAGGCGGTGAAGGCTCATCGGGCAGAGAAGGTGGCTCTCCAGCAAAAGGCGGACTCCGATGAGATCGCCGCCATCGCGCTGGCGGCCGCACGTTATGCCGATGAACGTTTGATGGGCAAAGCGATGGATACAGATCATCTGCGAAATGACCTGCTGCTGCGGGTGAAGGCCTTCCAGGGAGACCCCGAACGGAAGGCCGACCTGCTGATGGAGCTGTCCGACATGCTCAGAAAACCGGCGGACATCGAGGTCTTCCGCCAGGTTCTGGCGGAGCTGGAGTCCGGCCTGACGGCGGATGATCCGCTGCTGTGGAAACTGCGCTATCGCGTGGCCCTGAAGACGATGCATGCCTCGGATGCCACGGGTGCGGAATCCCGCGCGGCCCGCGAGGAGTTGCGCCGCATTCTGGCCTGGCAGACGGCGCATTTGGAAGCGGAGGACACCCAGATTTACAACACGAAGTATGCACTGGCAGAAGAGCTGCTCGACGAGGTGGGCACGTCCGATGCCTTGCAGGAGGCCGAGGACCTACTGCGATCATGCGTGGCGCACTACGAACATCAAAAAAACGACTCCGATCTCACCATCTGCCGCATTGAGTGGATGACGACCCTGTTTGATCAAGGTAGGCACGAGGAGGCTTTGAAGCTGGGGCGCGAAACCTGCGCCCATGCGACGAAGGAACTCGGAGATCGTCATGCGGTCACCGGTCGGGCCTATGGACGCCTCGCCAAGCACTGCCGCGAGGCCGGTTTAATCGAGGAGGCCATCATCCACGGCCGCCGCGCCCTCGACATCTACTGGCACACCACTGGCCCTGGGTATGTGAAGGCCAACGCGACCCTGGATGCGCTGGCTGAGCTGCTGGAAGACAAAAAAGATCACGAAGCCATGCTTCAGCTCCGCCGTGACAGCTTGAGCGTGCATGACCAGCAGATGGGCGCGATGTCCCCCGAGACGCAGTTGCAAGCCGCCAAGGTCGTCGAGGTGCTGCGAGATCTGCACCGTCTCGATGAGGCGCATGCCCTGGCGGAGATGTGGCTGGACCGCGTGCGCGTGGATGGCCGCCTGCCCCCCGGTGCCGCCTCCCTGCTCGTCGATGACTTTCTGAATTTGCAGGACCTAGCCAGACACGAGCAGGCTGAAAAGCTCCTGCTCCAACTGCCCGATCTCCTCCAGGCTCAGGACTGGAGCGAATCCGCCTACTACCTCCTAAGGCGCTGGAAAGCCATCGTCGTGAGGTTGAAGAACGCCGAGCGGTATTCGGAATGCATCAGCATCCTCAAACACCTCATCTACGTTTTAGACAAAGGTGACATTAGCGGACGCAAGGCCAACGGAATGCGACCCGAGCTTCAAAAACTTCAAGATGAAGCCCTGGCCGATCAAAGGGTGGCAAAAACTGGCGCCGCAACAAAAAGTCAGAGTCAGTAGCCCCTCTAGCAACTGTTGTTACTCAGGCATGCTCAAATTGGCTCTTCGAATTGAGGCTGGTGGACACCCAGTTTTTCTATCGATCCCACATCGTGGGTAACAAATGGGTCAAAATTCTGTGAATACACAGTAACACCCTTTGGTTTGCAAACACAGCACCCGACAACATCTGCATCAGCATTGTTTTCTTCTCTAAATATGGAATTCCACAATTTTAGCCACTGCCTTCAAAAATGTATCCTCTCGCTCCCCATTTTGTTCGTCGTATCAGCGCAGGGCGTTGAATCAAAGGTAGAGGAGAGGTTGAGCCTGCGTGCGGTGATTCTGAAGGCGTTGGAAAACAATAACGATATTATCTTTACTTCGTTAAAGATTTTTGGCTCGATTTTCTTCGAGCGACGCGGTGTTTAGAACGGGTGGCAGACTCGCGGCGGGCATGGCGTCGCTGGATGTTCTCGATAACGGCCTCGCGCGACGGCTGCGTGGCAAACTGCCAATGCAGTAACTCGGTGATGTCGGTGGCGGAGAGCTGGGACATCTCTCGTCGCCGCTCATGACGCTCTTCCAGCACGAAGAGCAGCGCCAGCCCCACCAGCGCCATGTGGTGGTGCCAGCCGCGCCATTTGCGCACCTGATAGTCCGCCATGCCTGCGTGGCTTTTGCCGTTTTTAAACGTCTGCTCGATGAAGAACCTCTGCCCTTGCCAGCGCACCAGTTTCTCCAATGAGGTGCCTGAT
>JBEIGR010000505.1:0-4385 GCA_040381795.1 Verrucomicrobiaceae bacterium
ATCGCCATCATCAATGCCGACCGCGCCCGCATCGAGATCCTGCTGCAACGCAAAGACGGCGTGAAGCCTGGCGAGCCGGAGAAAACCTCCCGCGAGGACCGCTGGAATCCGATTCTCGAAGTCTCCCGCTTTGACAAACAACCGCTCGTCCTCGGTCACGCGGCCTTTGCCCTCGCCGTGGGCGATTGGAATGGTGACAAGAAGCCCGACCTCGCTGCGATCACCGATGACGACAAGCTCGTGCTGCGCATGCAGGACGGCAAAGGCGGCTGGACGCTGAAAAAGGACTTCGCGCTCGATTCCACCTCCGAGGACACCGAAGTGCTCGCTGCTGCTGATTTGAATGCGGATGGCAAAACCGACCTCGCTTTGCTCACCGACACCCGGCTCATGCTTCTCACGCAGAAGGACAAGGCCGGCGAGTGGTCTGATCCGCAGACTTATGCCCTCGGCGAAAGCGGCTGCGCCGGCCTGCATGCCGCTGATTTGAATGCCGATTCGAAGCCCGATCTCTTTTACACCGCGCCGGAGGGTGATGCGTTGCTCGTGCGCCTCCAGCAGGAGGACAAAAGCTTCGGTGAGGAATGGCGCATCGAAATCCCCACCAGCCGTCACTGGCTGCATCCCGTGCGTCTAGGCGGCGGCAAGACGGGCGTGGCCTGGATTCAAAACGAAACCGGCATGATCGAAGTGGCTCGTCTCACTCAAGCCAAGGCCGAGCCGGATAGCGACCGCGCCTCCACCATCCGCTACGCCATGCCACCCACCGAAAGCAAAGGAGGTGCTGTGGCCTACGGCGATCTCACCGGCGATGCCCAGGCCGATGTCATCATGTCCGAGCCGAAAAGCGCCCGCCTGTGGCTCTTCAGCGGTCAGAAAAACGGCGGCTTCAGCCAGGGGCGTGAGTTTCCCATCCTCGGCGGTGTCGAGTCCATGCTCATCGCCGATGCGGATGGCGATCAGAAGAACGACGTCATCCTTTTGAGCGCCACGGAGAAAGCCATCGGCATCGCCCAATGGCACGAAGGCCGCCTCAGCTATCCCGAGATCGTTTATCAGGCCAAAGAAGGCGAGACGCTGCTCACGCTCACCAGCGGCAGCATCGGCACCATCGCCGGAAGCATTCACGCCGTCGTCGAGATCAAATCCAAGCCGCAGCTCCTCAGCATCACCGCGAAGGAAAAGAAGTTCACCACTGCCAGCCTCGAAATGTCTGCTTTGACCGGCAGCAGCCGCGTCAGCGCCCTCCGCGTGCTCGATGCCAATCAAGATGGCAAAGGTGATCTCGCCGTGTTTTCCAGCATCGGAGCCATGCAGGTGCTCCTGAGCACTGCGGATACCAAAACGCCCTTCAAACGCGTCGAAGGCATCCCGGATACATTCGTGAGCAAGCTCACCCCCGGTGCTCTCACCACCGGCGATCTCGATGGCGATGGCAAAGACGAGTTCGTCATCGCCCGCGAGCAGCTCGCCCGCGTCTTCCGCGTCGGTGGCGATGGCAAAGCGAGCATCGTGGAGCAGTTCAACGCCCCCGATGCCAGCGCCGAGATCCACACCGCGCTGCTGAACCGCGACACCGATAAAAAACTGCGCGTCACGCTCATCGACACCGCGCACAGCAAGCTCTACGACCTCACCGCCGGAGCCGATGGCGTCTATCGCAGCCAGCATAGCCATCCACTGCCCGCGATGACGCCCGATTTGATCCGCCTCGTGAACCAGCGCCTGCTTCTGCTAGGCAAAAGCAGCTTCCAAATCACCCCACTCGATGGCGATTCCCTCCAGCTCGAAACCGTCCACACCTTCGACAGCGAGCTCAAAGACACGCAGCCGAGTGATTTGATCTCCGCCAGCTTCTCCGGCCTCGACATCGATGATCTCGCCCTGCTCGACACCGCCAAGAGCCGCGTCATCGAGTTCTTCCAGCCTGAGGCCAAGACCCAGGAATGGACCAGCCGCATGCACTTCCGCATCTTCGAGACCGACCCTCACTTCCGCGGCAAATCCGGCCGCGAAAACGAACCTCACGACTACACCGCCCTCGACCTCAACTCCGACGGCAAACTCGACCTCGTCCTCCTCTGCCACGACCGGGCGCTGTTTTATGTGAGGAAGTGAGGCTGCCTATGAGGCGAAGCAAAGTAGCCATCTCGCTCCGCGAGATGAGCTAGAGGCATGGCAAACTCAACGATTCACGAATTCCAACCATCTGACGTGCCTGCGAAAGCGTTCCGCTCATCTCGACGGAGCGAGATGGCCACTCTGCTGGCGCATCTTTCGCAGCCTGTGGAGCCTATCGATTGTGTTTCCCTGCTGCAAACAGACAAATGCCAGCCCAACAATCACTTCCACTTCGGCAGCACGGAAAGGTTCCTGGAACCGGGTTTGGGATTCAAAAAGGACTCAAAGACCACAAAGTGATCTCCTCCAGTGATGAAACGAATCTTGGCCCTTGCGTGAAAACCTCCTTCAAAGCGGTAAAAAGCATCGATCTCGACATCATTGCTCCACTTCTTGTTTTCCTCGCCATCATTCAGGACAGGCATTTGGATCTCGAAAACGGGTTCATAGCCTTCTTCGGGCGCGATGAAGTCAAAACGGTCCTTCCGCCGCACCCCCGCGCCTGACTTTGGGCGGATTTCGGCATGCCAATCGTAGCGGACTGTGCCGCTTGGATTGACGGGTTCGCTTGTCCAGCAGCGCACCTCAATCTCGGGTCGGGGCCCGATGTCGGTTGGGTTGAGCTGGATGATCAGGGGTGTGCCATCTCGCGGGATTTGATAATCGCGATCCGGGTGCTTGATCAGATCCTCTGGTGGCGGCGGCCGAAACAGCTGAAACACTTCGGGATCACGGGGGTGCGGAAAACCGCCGGAGAACTGATCGAAGGATCGTTCGGAGCTGGAGAGGTTCCTGTCAGGCATGCGCTCATGCACGGAATAGTAGTTCTGTTTGTCCACGCTGACGAACAGACTGAATCCCTGGAGTCCGAAGTAAGAGAAGCGGCCGTCCACATCCGTCATGGTGACCGTCTTTTCGCCCTTCTCGCTTAACGGAGTAAGGTGCCGTTTGATGGTGACATACGCCTCGGGAACGGGCTTTCCATCCTGGTCCAAAACCCGGCCTTGGAGACGTGATGGCGTGACAGCACAACCCACAAGCTGGAGTGGCGGGAAGACGTTTCCCGCCAAAAGAACGAGTCCGCAGAGGGCTAGCAGCGTGAAGCAGCCTTGAGCGCGGGGCGGGTTGGTTTCGGATTTTGCCATGAGTCAAAGTAGAAGATGCCTCGGCGTTCCTGCCAGAGTTTGTTTTGTCGAAGCCATTGTCCTTCCTGAAAAGTCGCAAAAATAACTTCTTATTCATCTTCGTGCCCCAAAGCCGTTTATCATCACGGGACTAACTCGGGAGTAACCAGCACCCCTCCCATGAAATCACCTCTTCATCTCCTCCTCGCTCTTTCCGTCGTCACGGTGGACCATGCACAGCTTCCGGCAGGTTCCTCGATCAACTTTGCGCCTGGCGCGGCGGCGAACACCAGCCGCGTCACGATTGTGGATCCAGGTGATCACGTCTGGACGCTGCAAAGCTCCCCCGACCTCGTGAACTGGACGAACGTGCAAAACTACAAGGTCCACAACGGCCGGCTCGATTGCACCACGGCGCATGCGCCTTCCACGGCGAACCTCTTTTACCGCACCTCCTACTCGGCGGCACTCCAGAGCTCAATTACCAGCACGCTGGCCACCGCAGTGAACCTTCCCGTCTCGCCCTACGACTACGACAATCCCACCCTGCCTGCCAATTTCGCCGTTCCGCCGATTTCCAATCAGAGCAACATGCCGGTGACCAACATCACCACCGATGCCGGTGCCAAGCTCGGACGCATCCTCTTCTACGACAAACGCCTCTCGCTGAACCAGACGGTCTCCTGCTCCTCCTGCCACCAGCAGGCGCATGGCTTCTCTGATCCCGATCAGTTCAGCAAGGGCTTCGAAGGCGGTCTCACCGGGCGCAATTCGATGGGCCTCAGCAATGCCCGCTGGTATCAGCGCCAGTCCTTCTTCTGGGATGAACGCTCCGCCACACTGGAAATCCAGGTGCTGCAGCCGATTCAAAACGCCGTCGAGATGGGCATGACGCTGCATGCTTTGGAGGCCCGCCTCGGAGCGGAACCCTTCTACGTCGATCTTTTCACACAAGTCTTCGGCACACCGGGTGTCACCTCGGATCGCATTTCGAAGGCCCTCGCGCAGTTTGTGCGCTCGATCATCTCCGTGAGTTCACGTTTTGATACCGCCCGCACGACGAATTTCGTGGTCGGTGCCAACTGGACCCAATCCGAAGAACGCGGCCGCCAGCTCTTCAACGCACCAGGCAGTTGCAGC